>JAUYSE010000218.1 GCA_030696465.1 Legionellaceae bacterium | reverse complement strand
TAAGTGAGAAAAATCAATTTTATCAAAGTCAGGATGGTGTAACAGCGTATTAAACAAAGTGTTAACCCCCGTTATGGTCGTAAAGCCGGCTTTACGTATGGTTTTTATAAAGTGAGAAATATCTCTAGGATTCGTGATAAGGATATTTTTGGCGCCGATTTTTAAAAACACCAAGCAATTCGCGGTGAGTGAGAAAATATGGTACATCGGTAATGCGGTGACCGCGATATCGGTATGATCTAATCCAATGGGGGATATCCACTCTGTTGCTTGTAGCAAGTTCGCAAGAATATTTTTATGGGTGAGCATAGCGGCTTTAGAGATACCGGTGGTGCCCCCGGTGTATTGTAGAAAAGCCAGAGTATCATGTTGTGCTTCAAAGTGGGTGAAAGGTTTGCTGCGTCCTTCTTGCAGGGCGTTTCTCCACGTTTGTGCAGTAGGGATCTGGTAAGCGGGAATCATTTTTTTGAAATATTGCATCATCAGTTGGCTGAGCCAACGTTTCCATGTTGGAAAATAATCGCCAAGTTGAGTGATGAGCACCTGTTTGACGGAAATATGAGGTAAAGCAGCTTGTACCGTATGCGCAAAATGGTCTAATACGATAAGTACTTCGGCACCGGAGTCGTTGAGTTGGTTCGCAAGTTCATAAGGGGTGTATAAGGGGTTGATGTTGGTGACGACAAATCCGGCACGTAAAATGGCAAAGATGGCGATGGGGTATTGCAAAAGATTGGGCATCATGATGGCGATACGCGCACCGGGGGATAAACCCAACGATTGAAAATAGGCCGCTAAATGCGTGCTATTGTCATAGAGCTCTTGATAAGAAAGGGGGGTTCCAAAGTTTTCATACGCAATCTCATGGGTAAAACGTTGGCAGGTTTCGGTGAAAAGTGGCAGTAAGGAAGCATAGGCGTTGCAATCAATGCTTGCTGCGACATTGGGGGGATAGTGGGCTAGCCAGGGTTGTTCCATGCAAAAGTTCCTTTATTATTCTTAAAATGAGTCATATCCCGAAGGGGGAATTTAATCGCAGGTGAATTCAAAATTCAAGTTTAAAGTGTTAGTATAGGGAAAATAATGGGTTATAGAGGGGAGTTATGGCGGATAATCTTGTTAAATCCCAAGCATTTAAGCTGAAAGGGCGACTTTACCCCCTGACGGTGGTTCAGTTGTTGAGTAGTAATCTCGATGCTTTGTACGCAGAAATTCAAGAGACCGTTAAAAAACTTCCAAAGTGGTTTGACAATACTCCTGTGGTTTTAGATTGCACCGCACTGACTGATGACACGCTTGATTTACAGGTGTTGTGCGGATATTTGCGCGAACATCATATGGTGCCCGTTGCCATTCAAGGGGGGACGTCCTTTCTGAATACCATGGCTCAATGCCTGAGTTTAGGGACATTAAATGGCTCAACGGATCAAGATAAACCCTATGCAGAGCCGGTAGTAACGCACGAAATTATTACGGTGAATGCAAAAACAAAAATGCAAACGCAACAGGTTCGCTCCGGACAAAAAATTGTGAATTCTAACGGTGATTTATTGGTCGTCTCTTCGGTAGGCCAAGGTGCAGAAGTCTTAGCAGAAGGGAATATCTATATTTACGGTGCATTACGTGGTAGAGCCTTAGCGGGAATGTCAGGGGACAGAACTGCCCGTATTTTTTGTCAATCATTTTCACCTGAATTGGTTTCTATTGCGGGCGTGTATCGTTTAAATGAAGGCATAGAATCTTTTACTGGTGCATGCCAAGTGTATTTAGACGAAGATCGTTTGTGTATTGAGCCCGTCGGGGGTTCTTGAGAATGTCTGAGGGCCAGGGGCCAAGAGCAGATGCGGTATTTATTTCAGATGTTCATCTTCATCCCGATCAGCCTGAGATCACGCAACGTTTTGAGCGTTGGGTGCAATGGGCTTTGACGCATACGAAGTCGGTGTACGTTTTAGGTGATTTTTTCTATGCCTGGACAGGCGATGACTTAATGGATGCGTTTACCTGGTCTATTGTGCCACTATGGCGTCAGTTGACCGATGCGGGTATTCGCGTATTCTACCTGCCCGGAAATCGAGATTTTTTATTAGGGCCGCGATTTTTAGAAGCCGCCGGTATAAAACGAATGATCGATCCTTATGTTTTGTCTTTGGAGGGGCAGACGGTATTATTGACGCATGGCGATCAATACTGTACCGGCGATATCATTCATCAGCGTTTTCGACGCCTCACCCGCAATGCGTTATTTTCTAAAATATTTTTGTGTTTGCCAAAGTGGTTGCGACAAACGATGGTACAACGTGTGCGACGGTATAGTGAGCAGCATACGGGGCAAAAAAGTGCGGTGCAAATGGATGTGAGTGAATCGGCAGTATTAGCGGATATGGACCGTCATGGGTTAAAAACGCTCATTCATGGACATACCCATAAGCCTGCTCGACATGTGTATGATGCCCCAGGAGGCCAGTATTTACGCTATGTCCTGAGTGACTGGGATGCAAACCCACGATTTTTGTGGTATACTCAAAAGAGTGGTTTTGAGTTTATTCAGCCCTTGTAATCGTGGGCCCTAATTTGTAGTATTTATTAAAATTTCGAGGTCTATCATGCCAAAGCCTATCATACCAGAGGAAGTTGCACCAAAGAACGTTGTTCAATTGGGTAATACACAAAAGACTCCGTCAATCTCTTCTATGCCATTGAAAAGCGCACTCAACGAAGTAAAAGGGATGCGCATCGATTCGCAAGCCAATACGCGTGAGCAACGATTGCGGAAAGAGCGGGCAGAAAAAAACAAGCAATACGAAGACAGTAAAATTGAGGAAGAAATACATAGAACTTTGAAAGATTTTTCATCAGGTCGACAAGCCACCTATGATAACTTCGTGTCCGCTTTTTGCGAAATTGTCGGGCTTTTAAAAATGCTGCAAGACAGAAGGCAGTTGGATCCAGAGAGTATCAACAATAATATCAGCGCCGCACTGGGCGAGGGATTCAATCAGTTGAGTAATCTGGTGAAGAAAAAGGTAGGTGGCTCTGTCTTTCTGGCGGAGAAAACCGGCGGGAAAATTCCTAGTTTTTTACGTAGCTCCGTGCAAGAAATGACGGCAAATACAAGTGTCACACGTCCAGGAAAAGGACAAATAGACGTGACGGTAAATTCGACCTTGAGTTTGGATAAAGACGGTTCAGGAACGCAGAAAATTGGGATGGACGCTTTATATTCACATTACTTGGATACGCAAGGTTATGAATATAAGGGTGGGCAGTGGCAAACAAAAGCAGCTGATCCGATCACTGGTAATCCGAAATCGATTGATGATATTCCTAATGTGGAGTTTCAAGCCATGTTTACGCCAGAGAAATTGAGTAAGCACTTTTTAAGTAAAGAAGTGGCTAAGGCAGAGTATACTCCTGGCTCGCCGACACCGTTTAAAACGACGCCTTAAACTTGGATGAATGTAGGAGCAACGATGTCTGAAGAATCACAAGTTGTATCTACTTATAAAACCATCACCGCAGAGCGGCTTTTTGATTATTATTCTTTGTCGTTTAGTGCCGCAGAATTGAAAACCTTATTGCGTCATCCGCAGAGTTTTTATCATCAGCTCGTGAAGCCGCCGTTACAGCATATACGTAATGGCTTGGTGATGGAGCAAACCAATGCATATCGTGTGTTTGGACAAAAGCAATTCGTCGACTATTTATTATCAGGAGAAGCGGATAAATCCGAAGACTCCCCTGGTGCTGGAACCCGAAAAAAGATAGAAGAAGCGCGAGTAGCGTATATCGCGGTGGGTGAAGCCTTTGATAAAATACAAGCATCTCACACGCAAGCAATAACAGATACTCAACGAAGTTTGATTTCTTTTTGTGCGGAGTGGAAAGACGCAGAAAAACAGAATTTACCAGGATTAATGGACACTTTGCGCGAAAAAGGTTGGGATGCAGACGAGGCCACCGTTCGTCGCTTATTAACAGAAGTGTTATCAAGACAAGATTGGCAGACACTCTCGACGGCGCCGTTCCAAATGCCAGAGGCTTTAAGTGCTTCTTTTACCCCAGCAGTTCCTGCGGCGGCTTTGGAAGCCATTCAGGCGTATCACAAAAATTTTGAACCATTGCTGGATCGACTCTCCACCATGTTAGCAGAGAGGTTAGGGGATGCGGAGGAACGAGGCATAGGTTTTACTGAGTTGCGCACCACTTTGTATGATGCCTTAGTGGAATCCAGTCAGATGTTTCGTGATCTTCCTGACTACCGACCTTCTGATGAAGCCACTGCAGAACATCGAGAGGCGCTGCAATTTGATCCGTTATCGTTTGATCAGCCTGCAGACAGATCGATCCCAGCGGGAGGAGATCCCTCGCAGAATTTTCAGAGCATTTAACCGGCCTTAAACTGGCTCGGGATGACGTGCATTTTTTAGGCTCATTGATACATAAAGATTTTTTAACAATCTTTTTACATAGCACTATGATAAAAAAGATCCGTCATTTCGAGCCAATGTGCGCTTAGAAAAGAACCACAGGGAATTCTGCGAGAAATCTCCTGCCGACCGATCGCGCTTAGTAACAAGGTGATCCATTGCAGAATTTTCAAAGAATTTAACTTAATTCAAACGGGCTCTGGAAGTCTTGGTACCACTAAAATGATAAGGCGGGAATTTCTGACATTATCGCAAATTGTTATCTTTTTGAAAGTCCGTTATACTACGGGTCGTTTGTAGGTTGAGGCAGGAAAATCTCTTGAGTAATTTATCACATATACGTAACTTCTCTATTATCGCACATATTGATCATGGAAAATCGACACTGGCTGATAGATTTATTCAGCGATGTGGTGGTTTATCTGCAAGGGAGATGACTGCGCAAGTTTTAGACTCTATGGATATAGAGCGTGAGCGCGGTATTACCATTAAAGCGCAAAGTGTTTCTTTGCACTATAAAGCACTAGACGGCAAAACCTATTTACTGAATTTTATTGATACGCCTGGACATGTAGACTTCAGCTATGAAGTGTCTCGTTCCTTAGCTGCCTGTGAAGGTGCTTTGTTGGTGGTGGACGCCGCACAAGGGGTGGAAGCGCAAACCTTGGCTGTTTGTTATATGGCGATTGAGCAGGAGCTAGAAGTACTCCCGGTCTTGAATAAAATTGATTTACCGCAAGCGGAACCGGATAGAGTCATTGCTGAAATTGAAGATATCATTGGTATAGATGCACAAGACGCGATTCGTGTCAGTGCAAAAACGGGTATAGGTATTGACGATGTATTAGAAGCCTTGGTGCAGCATATTCCGCCACCGCAAGGGGATCCAGAAGCAACCTTACAAGCCTTAATCATTGATTCTTGGTTCGATAGTTATTTAGGCGTGGTGTCTTTAGTTCGCGTGGTAAATGGCAAAATTCGCAAGGGCGATAAAATTCGAGTGATGTCGACGACGCGTTCTCATGAGGTAGATCAGGTCGGTATTTTTACTCCGAAGCGTACTCCTACAGAAGTTTTGTCAGCAGGGGAAGTCGGATATATCGTTGCCGGAATCAAAGATATTCATGGTGCACCAGTGGGTGATACCTTAACGGCAGAGAAAAACCCTGCTTTAGATGCCTTGCCAGGGTTTCAGCGCGTGAAGCCACAGGTATATGCCGGATTATTTCCCGTCAATGCAGAAGAGTTTGAAGATTTTCGTGAAGCTTTAGCGAAGTTGAGCATTAATGATGCCTCCTTATTTTATGAACCTGAATCGTCAGATGCTTTAGGGTTTGGTTTTCGTTGCGGTTTTCTCGGTATGCTGCACATGGAAATTATCCAAGAGCGCTTAGAGCGGGAATACCAATTAAATTTGATTTCTACCGCACCTACGGTAGTCTATAAAATCATCTCCACGAAGCAAGAAACCTTACTGATTGATAATCCGTCAAGATTACCCGCTTTGTCGCAAGTAGAAGAAATGCAAGAGCCTATTGCGCGTGCGAATATTTTAGTCCCTAAAGATTATGTGGGGGGCATTATGACCCTGTGCGTAGAGCGCAGAGGCACCCAAATTCATTTAGGATATAGCGGTAGACAAGTGTCTTTAACCTATGATTTACCGATGAGTGAAGTGGTGTCAGACTTCTTTGATCGCATTAAATCAGTGAGTAGAGGCTATGCGTCCCTAGATTATAATTTTGTACGTTTTGAGCCCGCTGATTTGGTAAAAATGGATGTGCTTATCAATGGCGATAAAGTAGATGCACTTGCGAGTATTGTGCATCGAGAGTCGGCCTATCAGCGCGGAAAAATGCTGGTTGAAAAAATGAAAGATATTATTCCTCGTCAAATGTTTGATGTGGCTATCCAGG
The DNA here is from genome assembly GCA_030696465.1 of Legionellaceae bacterium. Classification (GTDB taxonomy): domain Bacteria; phylum Pseudomonadota; class Gammaproteobacteria; order Legionellales; family Legionellaceae; genus JAUYSE01. The sequence goes on along the minus strand of JAUYSE010000218.1, from coordinate 12,024 downwards.
CGGCATTGGGCAATCAGGTGATTGCACGACAAACGGTAAAAGCATTACGTAAAAATGTGACGGCTAAATGTTATGGCGGAGATATTTCGCGTAAACGAAAACTATTAGAAAAACAAAAGGAGGGGAAAAAACGCATGAAGCAGTTTGGTCGTGTGGAGATTCCTCAAGAGGCGTTTATGGCAGTCTTTAGAACGGATAAAAACTAATGATGTGGAACTTTGCGCTTATCTTATTGATACTTTCTGCGGTAACAGGGCTGTTGTCTTTGGTAGACTATTTATTTTTAAGAAAAAAGCGAATTGGACCTCCGGGCTGGATTATCGAGCAATCTTTATCCTTATTTCCGGTCTTTTTTACGGTATTATTGGTCCGTTCTTTTTTAATAGAGCCTTTTCGTATTCCCTCTGGTTCTCTAGAGCCAACCTTGCGGGTAGGTGATTTTATCGTGGTGAATAAATTGAAGTACGGTCTACGTCTGCCGGTATTTGAAACCAAAATTCTATCCGTGTATGAACCAAGCCATGGAGATATTGCGGTATTCCGTTGGCCACCGTCGCCGAACTACGATTACATTAAACGAGTCATCGGTATTCCTGGTGATCATATTCAATATCAAGATAAAGTGTTAACGATTAATGGCGTAAAAGCGGATCAGACCTTTGTTGGTTATGCGATTGATGAAAGCTCTCATAAAGAAGTAGCTGAATATAGCGAGAATTTTTTCGGAGTAGTACACAATATTTATGTGAATCCAAAACAAAGTCCGCAAAATTTTGATGTCGTGGTGCCACCAAACTATTATTTTATGATGGGAGACAATCGAGACAATAGTGCCGATAGTCGCTTTTGGGGCTTTGTGCCCGCATCTTATTTGCGTGGAAAGGCTGAGGTGGTCTGGATGAGTTGGGATTCACAAAGCGGCGGTGTTCGATGGTCTCGTTTGGGAGAAGTGATCCATTAAGATGATAATGGCGGGAATTTCTGATACCCGGAGAGTTGTATGAAAAAAAATTATCAACGTGTTTATCAACGATTGGGGTATACGTTTCATACCCCAGCATTGTTTATACAAGCACTCACGCATCGTAGTGCGGGCGTCAAAACGAATGAACGCTTTGAATTTTTAGGGGATGCCGTCCTTAATTTAGTCATTGCGCATGCTTTATTGCAGAATTTCCCTGAGAAATCAGAAGGTAACCTCAGTCCGTTGCGCGCTTCTTTGGTACGAGGCGAAACCTTGACCGAGATTGCACAAGAATTAGAATTGGGTGATTACCTTATTCTGGGTTCGGGAGAGTTACGCAGTGGTGGCGTGCAACGGGCCTCTATTTTAGCGGATGCTTTAGAAGCCATCTTCGGCGCTATTTATCTGGAACAAGGATTTGTTGCAGCACAAACTGTTATTCTAAAATTATATGCGTCAAGGCTAGAAGATGCTCGTCATATAACCCATGTACAAGATTCAAAAACCCGCTTACAAGAATATCTACAGGCCTTGAAAAAAGCCTTGCCTATATACACCTTAAAAAAAGTAGAAGGTACGGAGCATGATCAGGTATTTTATGTACAATGCCATGCGCCAAGTTTCCCCCATATCACAAAAGGGGTGGGTAACAGTAGAAAAAAAGCGGAGCAACAAGCAGCAGATGCTTTATTACAGATTTTATCCGATACACGAAAGTGATTTTTCATGAACCTATATAATTTTGAAGTGCCTGCGGATCGTATTGCAAAATACCCGACGCCAGAAAGAACCGCCTCACGTTTATTGATGCATAGCCGCAGTACTGGGCAATTGAGCCATCAGCATTTTTATGATTTGCCTAACTTGTTATCGCCCGGTGATCTGGTGGTGATGAATAACAGTCGAGTGATTCCCGCACGGTTTTGGGGGACCAAACCAACGGGTGGTCGCGTTCAGCTTTTAGTGGAGCGTATAGAAGATTCACATCATTTTTTAACGCATCTTAAGGCCAGCAAAGCACCCGCACCTCAGAGCAGGATACATCTCGAGGGCTTGCCATCCATACAGTTGCTTGAAAAAATAGGATCTTTCTATCGTTGTTATAGTGAAATTCCGGTGTTGCAATTATTGGAAGCGATTGGACATATTCCTTTGCCGCCTTATATTGTTCGTGCTTCTGAAGACTTCGATACGATTCGCTACCAAACGGTATTTGCAAAGCATGATGGCTCAGTGGCGGCACCGACGGCAGGTTTACATTTTGATGAAGCTTTGTTACAGAAATTACAAGAGAGAGAGATTCGTACGGCATACTTGACCCTACACGTGGGTGCGGGCACTTTTCAACCACTTCGCACAGACGATTTAGATGCACATGTAATGCATCATGAATACATGGACGTTGATGAGGCGTTATGTGAGACCATTTTGGAAACTCGCGCACGCGGTGGGCGGGTGATTGCGGTGGGTACGACCACCATGCGTAGTCTCGAAACGGCCGCTCTTTCCGGAACTTTGCAAGCGCATCAAGGCAATACCAATATATTTATTCGTCCTGGTTTTCCGTTTAAAGTGTGTGATGGTTTAATTACGAATTTTCATCTTCCAGGCACCACTTTGTTATTGTTAGTGGCGGCATTTATTGGCGAAGAAGCGACGATGCGATTGTATGAAGAAGCCTTGTCTTCAGGCTATCGCTTTTATAGTTACGGCGACGCGAGTTTATTATTATGAGTGCATCTGTACAATTTATTCCGGTATTAAATAGCTTCGCGGGTTTAACGTTGACGCAAGCGCAATGGCAAGAAAGTGCGGGGGAGCGGGGCGCGTATCGTGCCGACTTTTGGGCGATTAGGCCGGGGTTTTCTTCTTCCATACCCTTTGACCACTATGCTCCGATACCTACGGATTGGATTATCAATGCCAGTGATTTTGTGTTTACTACAAAGGGTACTGCGCAACTGGTATCACCTTTAGATGGCAGTAAAATTACGGTGACCAGTGATCAGTTGGCATCTCTTCTAAGAGAGAGTAGCGCGAAAATTCTATTATGGCCTGCAAGTTTGTCTTGTGAAGAGACAGATCCGCGTGTTCGAGTGGCACATGCTTCGGGGATGACGCAGGCTTGTTATGCGAAGTGGGATGGAGTGCTTGCGCTAGAAAAGTGGGTACAAGATTTTACAATAGCAAGCAGCCTAGATTACGTGCTTGGGCCTTTTGAACCTGAGCATCTGTTGCAGTTACAGCGCTTATCTGCATTGCGGTATATCGAAAGTGACATCCCCGCACAACGTGCACTGCAAGGCTTAGTGTATACGGCAAAGGGAACGATTGATATTCGAGATTGCGGTGAAATACATCAAGTAATAGAGCGCTCTTGTACTTGCTCTACCTGCACGATGCCGCATACACAGGCATATTTACATCATTTGTATCTACATACCCCGTTGCTGTGCCAGCGTTTATTATTAGTGCATAATATCCATTGGATGGCGAGGAGTACAACATGCGTGTATTAGGAGTAGAAACCTCTTGCGATGAGACCGGGCTTGCTATTTATGAAGCAGGGAAAGGCTTACTCGCGCATGTATTATACTCACAAGTGAGTACACACCAACCTTATGGTGGGGTGGTGCCAGAGTTGGCATCAAGAGATCACGTTCGCTATTTAGTGCCTTTGTTGGACCAAGTATTATTAGACGCCCATTTGACGATATCCGAGATAGATGCGGTGGCCTATACTGCAGGTCCTGGGCTGGTTGGCGCATTACTGACAGGGACCTGTTTTGGTAAAAGTTTGGCGTATGCACTCGGGAAACCAGCAATTGCGGTGCATCATTTAGAAGCCCATATGTTAGCGGCACAGTTGGCTTCTTCTGAACTGACATTTCCTTTTTTAGTGTTGTTAGTGTCCGGTGGACATACCCAACTGTGGGAAGCCAAAGATTTAGGGCATTATACTTTATTAGGGGAAACCTTGGATGATGCGGTGGGTGAAGCCTTTGATAAGACCGCAAAATTAATGGGGCTGCCTTATCCTGGGGGTGCTATTTTAGCGCAGTTGGCGGATTCACCGTCAGCTTCTCCTTTACCGGCCTTTCCGCGCCCCATGATTCACAAAAAAGGTTTTGATTTTAGTTTTAGTGGATTGAAAACCCATGCGTGGATGGCGTGGCAAGCGAGCACACAAGACGAGCAAGCCCGACAAAATATTGCACATGCTTTTCAAGAGGCCGTGGTCGAGACTTTGGTGATTAAATGTGAAAAAGCGCTAGAGTTTACGGGGCATGAGGTGTTGGTGGTTGCTGGTGGGGTGGGTGCCAATCGTTTATTACGTCAGAATTTGCAGGTCAGCGTCGCCGCGAAAGGTAAAAAAGTATATTTCCCTGACATTGAGTACTGTACCGATAATGGTGCCATGATAGCGTATGCCGGTTGTTTGCACTTATTAAAAGGCGAGCAAGATACGGATTTAAGTATGGCTGCACATCCCAGATGGGCGTTGTCGGAATAAATGAATGAAGAAAGGAATATAGGCTTATATAAAGAAAGATAGGTGTGTACAAAGGAAGATAGGTGTATACAAAGGAAGATAGAGATATATAAACTTGATTCCGCAGTTTTTAACAAATCCGCGACAAATCTAAAAATATCGTCTTTGCGAGCCGCAGGCGAAGCAATCCAGTGACCTTATCTTAAATAAACAACACTGGATTGTTCGTAAAGACGTTTATCTTGATCGAATTTATTACATTTATTAAAAACTGCGGAATCGAGTATAAAGGAAGGTGGATGTATATGATCGAGGTGGAAGTAAGGAAGGCAGAAACGTCTTTAAAAAAACGCTATTCGGCCATCCCTGGCCCGCTCGCAAAAAACTTCCTGTTTTTTGACGTTTTTTAAAGACGTTTCTGCCTTCCTTACTTCCGCAACCTTCCGTGTATTTTTCAACAAATCCTATTCAGCCTCTGAGGTATCGATACTTATTTTTAACTCTTAAAAAAATCTCCGTCATTTCGAGCATTTAGACTGAGCCTGCCAAACGAGCAAAACTCACATCAGCGGCAGGTTAAACCGAGCCGCGACCGTGAGGTCATGGCTTTACTCGCTTCCTTAATATCTTTGATAACCGTGACATTTTTGCCTATTTTGAAGAACCGAGCGGTGCTGCTATATATCGATTTATCTTGTTCCATACGAGTTTGTAGGGCGCGGATGTCGTTATCAATATTGCTTATGTCCTGTGCTTTTTTATTCTCGATAAGTGTTTTCGCTTGTTGGATATAATGCTCAAAACGTTTTATTTTTTCTTTATACAGCGTACCATCTTTCCAAGTAAATTATTACTCGGGGCAAAGGGAAAATTCACAATTCGGACCGCTCCTTCCAACGATCGAGCCATTCGGACAGATTTTCGCCTCTTGAGTGCAGACATTATGAGAAATTCCAAGCTTCTGATTTCGTATAAATGAGTTGAGTGCAAGAAAAGCAATTAAAAATACAATAGTAATGCTTATTATAATTACAACGGTTTTCATGGTGGTTGCACCTCTCATGCCAAGAAAGTCTAGGATGTATGGATCTTTCAAGATTAAGTCCGTACTCAATTGATCTGAATTTTGCAAAACCTCAATTTCATGACGAATTAATTCTTCTGGTTTTTTGGAAAGCGCTGTACGCTCAAATAACATAGATTGAATCTGTGTTTCTAAAGTACGAGTAGTCCAGCGCTCAATACGGCACATCTCAGTATAAAAATCGCGCTTCAACGGATCTTTTAATGGAATGAGTGACTTGAAATGAGTCCAACTCAATTGTCGCCGCAGTGCAGCGACAATCTTCTCATCGGGAAACATTTCGGCAAATTGAATCATCCGGCGTAAGTTTTTTTCCTCAAATGATCGACCATATTCTATGGTTAAGCCACGCGCTAAACTTTCAATGACAGATTGACCGTACTCCGCTCTCTCATCTTTCAGTATTTCAACATTGATACGATGACCCACTTTCCAATATAGCATTGTTAATTCAGTATTTACGGCTAATGCCACTTTTTGTCTAGACTGATTAATAAGGTGCTGAATATCAGTCAATAAAGGGATGTGCTCAGGCTTTCCGACTATATGTTTATTCACTCATGTTACGCACTCACCGGTTTAGCTTTAAGTAGAAGCCTACGTCCTGCGGCTTGTCCGCAGGATCCAGGGATACGAAGACCATCAGTCTCCGAATAGCTGGATCCCGCGGACAAGCCGCGGTACGTAGGAGCTCTGAGCATCGGTGCGTAAGGTGAGTTATTCATAAAACTATCCAATGAGTAACATTGTTTTGATTTTTATGCGGTAATTTCATATATTTCCCGTCTGTTTTTTGTTGTGATGTCGTCTTTTTCATTTAATCTTCTGACCTCATGACGCTCGTTATGTTACCCCGGTTTTTTCGTAAAGTCTTTACTCGCTTCCTTAATATCTTTGATAACCATGACATTTTTGCCTATTTTGAAGAACCGAGCGGTACTGCTATATATCGATTTATCTTGCTCCATACGAGTTTGTAGGGCGCGGATGTCGTTATCAATATTGCTTATGCCCTGTGCTTTTTTATCCTCGATAAGTGTTTTCGCTTGTTGGATATAGTGCTCAAAACGTTTTATTTTTTCTTTATACAGCGTAGCATCTTTCCAAAATCCGGCTTTATCTCTACGTTCTTTTAAGCGTTCGCTGATGCGGGTTAAACGTTCGAGATACGCTTCACCCACGTCTTGCTTGGGAGTGGAGGCAGCGCTACTACCGTAGGCGATGGCATTGACCGATTGTTGCAGCGATTGCAGATATTTGCTGACAGCGCTGGATTTTACTTGATACGCTGGCTTATTAAATGTTTGCATCAGGGTGGTATGCAGGTGTTGATAAGCCGTAATTTTTTTGTCTTGATGTAATTGTTTAATATCGACGAGTAAGGCGGCAATTTTTTCTGCATCCTTTTTATCTTTGAGTTGCATCAAGCTGGGCTCTAAAGCCTTTTCTAAAAATAGTAGCGTTTGCTCGGTAATCTCTTTTTCGGTATCGGCGTTGATACTTGTTTTATGGTGTACATGGGCATCACTGATAGCAAGTGCTTGTAGTTCAAGGTACTTACCAAGCGTTTTATAACTGAGATCTTTATTGTTTTGAATGTTTTGAGTGAGCGTGGATAGCCAGGCGATATGTATATGTGCCACCGGCTTGCCTTCTTGGGTGAGGGCATTGGTGGTGGCATATTGTTGTGTTTTTGCAAAATATTTAACGGCTTCTGGAGTTTTAGGATTATGAGTAATCCAAAAATTACTTTGCTCATCCATGGTTTTCTTGAATTGTATATTTTCTTGGTAGGCATTGAGCTGCGGCGTATTTTTGGGGGCGTATTTGAGATAGGTTTCTGCCATATAATCGGAAGAGGCAGCGGTTGGGGTGCTGGGAGCGTTTTCTGTTTCTGAGGAAGCACTGGCGCTTTGTATGATTGAGGTGGTTTTTTCAGGCTCACTGGTTTGTGTTTTAGAGCTTGTTGAGGTCTGAGCGTTGCTTGTGTTTGCTTGCGTTGCAGTATGGCTATCCGCTTCGTAGCTTGGGCCTTGGCCCAACACCATCTTGCTTATGGGACTTAATTTCTCGATAGAAAATGTAGTATAACAATCCGGAAATATTTTTTCTTGTAAAGTTTGTTGAAACGCTTGTACCAGTGCATGCAAAGGGGCTTCATCTAAAGTTTTATCTTCTTTATAACGCAAATAAGGGTTGATGTACTGTCCTTTGGGATCGGAGTCAGCGAGCAGGGTTTGCCAAGTATGGTGGCAGGCATCAATCAACTGCACTTTAGCGGCCAGCACTTTGGGGCGCGTTTCATCATCTACTTCTTTAAGCCAGACATCGAGAATATCTTCATAGTGGTGTAAGAGTCGATTAACTTGTATGGTAATACTGCGCTCAAAACAAGCCTCGTTGTCGAGTTTATCCATAATATAGGCCAGCGATTTGAGCTTATCCGCACGGTTGAGCGGACGTAAATCGGTACCATATTTTTGAGCAATATCCTCCAGATCAAAAATACCGATGGTTTGTCCGGCTTTTGCATCTCGTGCCGTACGTCCTTGCAGTTGCATACGCGCGCGGTAGCGGTCAAGAGAGGTTTCAATCACTAAGAGTTTTTCGGCAAGCTTCAGGAGTTTATCCTGAGAGTCTCCGGCACTTTGGGTTTTAATATCCACCCCACGACCCGCCAGAGGAGTGGTAATCGTGACTATGCCGGCTTCTTTTGCGCGATCTACTCGTTTTTGAAATTCAATGGGGTCACTGGCATTTTCTGCATGAATAATTTGTACTTTATCGCCTAGCTCTTTCTGTAGTGCAGCAAACAAAGCATCGGCTTTGTGGATATTTTCACAAGAAATTAGGACGGGTTGATGTTTGGCGTCTCGTAAAGATCTTTGAATACAAGCAAGGTGAGTCTGTGTTCCAAAAAAGAAGGCAGCGTTTTTATCAGAGAATACCGTGGGGAGATATTCGAGTTGTCCGCGTTTTCTGGGGGGGATATCGAGCATGGTTTTAATGCCCAGTTCCTTTAAAACTTCTTGGAGTTCTTTGGGTGTACCTGCAGTACCGGTGCAACCAATGATGCGCCCATAACGATTAAAAAAACTATGACTGTCTTGCGAGTCGACACAATCGATTTGATTATCACAAGAAAAGGGTGGCTTACCTTGTTTTCCGTTGGAAGCTTGATATAAAGCAATTTCAGTGGCGTAAGTTTGATTCAGTCTTGCATGTAAACATTGTTGCACCCCATAACTTAAAGTGGCCTCTGTGTCTTCTGCATGAGAAATTTGATCAAGTACGTGCGCTTCAGAAATGGTTTGCATCTTACCGTGCACTTCACGGGTTTTGTCACGCACGAGAAAATGGGTTTTTTCGACCAGTTGTTTGGCCGCACAAGCGGAGTCTAGGAGTTGGCCGAGCTTAAAGTTGGTTAAGCGATCAAAGGACGCTTCATATTTTGCCGCATTTTTGCTTTTTAAGAAGGTGCGAAAATTTTCAACGTCTTCGTCTTCTGAGAAATATTCATTTTTAAACTCTGGCGTTTCAATAAAGGCATTGAGGTGTGGGTACAGCCATTCTAGGGGATTAATATAAGGGTCTTCACTGCCTTCTGAGAAGTTAAACGCATTTTTATTGTCAAAGAATTCTGGGTCAACTTCATCGCAAAGCACTACTTGTTGGTCTTTAGGCGGAAACGTTACTTTATCGATGATTTTCAGTTTAGAGTCGTACAGCGATTTATCCGCAGTGGTGCTATAGATAATGGTAGGTTTGGTATAATGATTTTCTTCTGTGCTGGCAGATACCAAGGCGACGGGGATATCTAAATAGCGGTAAAAATCGAGACTTTCTTGATAATCGCGTCCGGTTAAGAGTTTATTTCTAGAGCAGACGGTGGTGTGCCTGTCTTTTGCACTAAAGGAATGCCCCATAGCTGCCATCAAAGCGAGCGTTAAGCTTTTACCTTGGCCTGTTGGAATTTGAAACAAGATACTGTCATCAAAAAGCAGGGTATTGAGCACTGAAATAATTTGTGAAGGATAGGGGTATTTTCCCGTAGTGCGGAATAGTACCTCACATTGAATGGCTAAGCCTTCAAGTTTAGCATGGATATCATCAGGCTTATCTTTTGCGCGTTGTATACAAGAGGCATAGTATTCTTTAATTTCTGTATAATTAAACTCACGAATGGGCTTGAGTTGATTTCCGATGGGAAGGGCGTATTGCGTACCAATCCCTAAAATATAAGCGACATACTCTTTGAGTTGCTCTTGTTGCTCGGCTTTCAGGGGCGATTTATTCAGCAGATGTTTTACTTCGGCGAGAAAGCTATCGACCCCAAGTAAAGTAGATTGTGTGAGCATCTCTTTACGATTACCGAAGGGGTCGCATTCGTAGGCTTTAATAAAGGCATCGATATTAAAATCAGTTTTACTGACTTCCGCTTCTAGTTTAGAGAGTTTAGGGCAGGGACGTTTGCTATACAGGGCTTGGAGTTTATCTAAAGCACCTGCTTGTGCCGCTAATTTTTGAATTAGGGCGGTTTGACGAGCCAGTGGAATCGTTTTGTCTTGCGCATGTGTCCAGCAAGCGCCATTCAGAATGGTGAGAATAGCTTTTTGATGGGATTGGTAGGGTTCTTGTTGTAAGAAAGTAAGGATGGTTTGAAGAGAGGCAATCCCATTGGCTCGTGAATCTTTTTTACTTAAAGAGAGATGAATATACTCCATAAAGTAGCTTGGGCCTTGCCCCAACACCGCATTGAGTGCCTGCAAACAAGGCTCTAGATTAAGGTTAGGGTGTTCAACCGCAGTTTCTAATAACAAGGCAAAGCTAGTACGGGTTTTATTGAAAGCGCTTGTTTTTAATATTTTTTGTAGGGCAATAAACTCAGTAAGAGGGAATACATCCCGCATACTCAGTTTCAATAAGGTTTGAAACTCTACATCATTAAAAAGAGCCGATTCTGGGCTTAATAGAGCCAGTTTTGTTTGAATATGCTCAACACTGACCCCAGTCTCTCGGGCATCAAAAATACAAGTAAAGGCTTCTTCAAGATTGAGATGTGTACTACCCATAAAAGCGCTGACGAGTTCAGTCAGTTTTTCAATCGAGAAAAACGTTTCTGGTTTTTTAAAGTATCCTCGGCGGTATAAAAGCGCAATCAAGGCATCTCGACGTGCGGCGTTCCCCACTTGTTTTATGCGTTTAACGAATTTTTCTAAAACTTCTTGCTGTTTGAAAATCGCATTCATTTCTAAGGCAAGTTCTTTGCCACTGAGTTCTGGGAGTTGTGCAATCAGGAAATCTTTAAAGGCGACCGAAAGCTTAATATTTTTTTCAGAGTCTTGGTCAAGTACGGCATCGTTAATACCGAGATGCAGAACTGCGTCCGTAATTTGTAAATGTACGGTACCCAGAATGTGTTGCGAGAGGGTATCAATCACTTTTTTTCGGACGACCATAATCATCGGAGAAATGATTGCTTTGACAGCCAGCGTTGCCGTGATATCGGCGAGACCGGTTCCTAAAGAAAACTCCTCTAAAGGGTTTTCTAACAGAGCAATAATCGTCTGCATTTTTTTTAGGATATCGGGTATGCCTTCGGTTTTTTCGGTAGTAGTGAGCGTGTTTATAAGGTCCTTTAAGTCAGTGACTTGTATGGAAAGTTTTGTTTTAAACGTATCGATAAAGGTTTGAATTTTGGGGAGATAAGCGACGGCGAAATCAGGTATTTGTTTGTCAATAGCTTGTTGTTTAAGCATCTCCTCAAGATTGATATTCTCCACTGTTTTTAAAAGCGCATCGAGGGAATCGATAAAAGGAGCCATTCCTTGAATAAAAAAAGCGGTCGCTTGTGCAACGGATGCGTCTTGAAACTTGAGCATGGGAAGGTGTTGACAGGTGCTGCCTAAAACCAGGGTGCGAAGAGCTGCATTATTTATTGGAAGGATGCTTAATTTTTCAAATAAGATTTTTGTAGTATCGACAGGAACAAAGCCTGTGGAATCAGGGACAGAGACGCGATTGAGAAGTGTTTCTAGCTGTACTAGGGTTTCGGGAGGGATGTTTTTAAGGGGGTCGATCAGTTCAGAAAGACGCGACCAATCTTCGGAGTTCGTGAGGCTGGATAATAAAATAATAATGTTTTTGGGAGTCGTCTCAAGTTTTGGGAGTGTTTTTAGGAAGTTGTACCAAGCTTGTATGCTTGTGTTTGATTGAGTAAAAAATGCTGAGCGTTGAGAGGCGTATACAATGGCCGAGTAGGTGCTGTCACCTAGTTTTTCAGAAAGATTGAGCCATTGCTCAAGGGTATTCATGGTGCTGGATAAAATTTGAGTTTTGCTGGGATCAGGTTCAGAAATATTATTTGAATGAGTATTGGTGGTTGGCGCTGTGTTAGAAGGACTATCTGAAAAAACCGGCGAAACCATCCCTGCGCCTTGAGGGACGCCGTCCATGGCGTCCCACATTTTTTCAGACAGTCCT
>JAUYSE010000208.1 GCA_030696465.1 Legionellaceae bacterium | reverse complement strand
CTCTACCAACTGAGCTAACGGCCCAAAAGAGACGGCAACTATACCCGATTTATATAAAATTTCAAGTATTTTATTTGCAATTTTAGAAAAAATTTATAAAATACTGCAAAAATTCGATCGCGAAGAGTATAAAATACGTTGCACCCGCGAAATGAATCTCATATAATGCGCGCAATGTTAGATATTGCTAGGGATTACTCCTTAGATTAAAGTGGTATGCGTTTTTTATATACTTTCTGGTTGGGCGCCCAAGCGTTGATGGCTCTGGTTTTTGCCTTGTTTTTTGCTTGGATGGTCTCTTTGCAAGCAGGCTTTTCAGCTTTGCTGGCAAGTGGCGTTAGCGTCTTTCCAACTTTGTTGTTGGCAAGTGTTTGTTTGTGTAAAAGTCGAGGCGCTTCAGGAAAAACCTTGCTTTTGCGTTTGTATGCAGGAGAAGCTGCAAAATTGTTATTGGCAGGCGCATTATTTATGTGGGTGTTTACCCATTATAGTATTGTTCCTTGGGTTTTCTTTTTGGTATTTATAGTGCATCAGCTGAGTATCAGTTTGTTTGCATTGATGAAAGAATGATAGGGTTACTAGCGTGACAGAAATGGCAACCAGTACAGACTACATACAGCATCATCTGCTTTATCTCACCTATGATTTAAAAACAATGTCATTGGGTTCGGGCGGATTTTGGACTATCAACTTAGACACCATATTTTTCTCGGTGCTATTAGGGGTGATATCTTTGGGCCTGTTATATATGGGCGCTCGCAAAGTAACCACCGGGGTCCCTAGTGGTTTTCAGAATTTTGCGGAGTGGATGTTAGATTTTGCAAATGAACAAGTACGAGATTGTTTTCATGGAAGATCTGCGGTAATTGGGCCGCTTGCCTTGACCATTTTCGTCTGGGTATTCTTAATGAACTTTATGGATATTGTCCCTGTCGATATTCTGCCTAGTCTTGCGCATCAATTAGGGGTAAATCATCTTAAAGTGGTGCCCACAAACGACTTAAACATGACTTTAGCGATGGCATTGTCGGTATTTTTCTTGATTATCTTTTATAGCATTAAAATAAAAGGATTTTCCGGGTTTTTTAAAGAGTTAGCGCTGCAGCCGTTTAATCATTGGGCGATGATCCCTTTTAATTTATTACTAGAAACTGTGTCTCTAGTGGCCAAACCAGTTTCTCTTGCCCTGCGGTTATTCGGAAATTTATACGCAGGAGAGTTGCTGTTTATTCTTATTGCCTTGTTGACGTTGAACGCACATGAAGCTTCATGGCTGAGTACCGGTAGTTTAGGGTTGTCTCAGTTTGTGTTAGCGTTTATTTGGTCTGTTTTTCATATCTTGGTAATTACGTTGCAGTCGTTTATTTTTATGGTGTTGACAATTGTGTATTTAAGTTTGGCGCATGAAGAGCACTGATTATTTTTTTTAAAGTTTATTAATAAGGGGATTGAACATGATAGATGCACAAGTAGTGGGCCTGGTTGCTCAAGTACAGAGTATGACAGTGGTTGCTGTGGCCATTATTTTAGGTCTAGGCGCATTGGGTACTGCGATTGGATTTGGATTATTAGGTGGTAAATTCTTGGAAGGGGCTGCACGCCAACCAGAAATGATTCCTCAATTACAGGTTAAAATGTTTATTGTGGCTGGTCTGTTAGATGCGGTAACCATGATTGGTATTGGTATTGCTTTACTCTTTACATTCGCCAACCCTTTCTTAAGTAGATTTGTATAAAAATAATGGTTTGTTGCGCATGCGAAGGTCATGTGCAACGAACCTTGATTTTTATTCCATGCGGAGACTTTAATGGATATAAACCTAACATTAGTAGTGCAAATGCTTGTTTTTCTGGCCTTTGTTTGGTTTACCATGACATTTGTATGGCCTCCTTTGTCTCAAGCGATGGAGGAGCGTCAAAATAAGATCGCAGACGGTTTAGCTGCGGCTGAACGTGGTCGTCGTGAGCTTGAATTGGCGCAACATAGAGCAAAAGATGAATTAAAACAGGCGAAAGTAGTCGCCGCGGATGTCATTGAGAAAGCGCATCAACGTGCTGCACAAATGATTGAAGAAGCAAAGCTACAAGCAAAAGAAGAAATAGGGCGCCAAGCCAAATTAGCGCAAGAAGCTTTAGTTCAAGAAATTCTGAAAGCGAAAGAAGGGCTACGGTTACAAGTGGCAGATTTGGCTGTATCTGCAGCGGCAAAAATTCTTGCACGAGAAGTCGATTCTAATGCAAACCGCAGTATTCTAGATGCTTTAGTTCGAGAGATATAACCATGTCGAATGCGAATGTCATTGCAAGGCCTTATGCGAAAGCAGTATTTGAGTCTGCGGTACAGACGAAAATGTTGCCTAGTTGGGCAGAAAATCTAAAAAGATTGGCGTTGGCCGTATCAGATAAGGCGGTGGTTACGTTTATTCAAAGTCCAGAGACGACAGAAGAGCAATGTGTTCAGTTGTTCATGGCGCTTTTCCCAGGAAAAGAAAATCAGCACGTACTCGCATTAGTTCAATTGCTGGGTGAGCATAATCGCTTCTTAGTGATTCCAGATATTTATGTGCAATTTGAGGCGCTTCGTGCAGAGCATGAAAAGACGCTGAGTGTACAAGTGCTCTCTTATATGGAACTTGAAAATGCAGAGCAAGAGGCCTTAAAAAAAGCACTATCAGCCAGGCTCTCACGGACTATTATTCTTGATATCACGATAGACCCTTCGTTGTTAGGCGGTGTCATTATTCAGGCTGGTGATTTTGTGATGGATGGTTCTGTCCGCGGGAAGTTAGAAAAATTACGCACAACGTTAATGAATTAGAGTTTATACGCTCACAGCAATTGGCTCCCGTATCGTTGTACGGGATTCAAGTGAGAAGAGTACACACACATATGCCACCATGAGTGGATCTATGAAAAGAGGATACTGTTTATGTCACAAATGACCACCTTAAATCCGTCTGAAATAAGTGAACTTATTAAACAGCGGATAGAGCAGTTTCATGTAGCATCAGAAGCGCGTGATGAAGGCACCATCGTCAGTTTGCAAGATGGAATTGCACGAGTTCATGGTTTAACCAACGTTATGCAAGGGGAGATGGTTGAGTTTCCTGGTGCGATATATGGTTTAGCGCTGAATCTTGAAAGAGACTTTGTTGGGGTGGTTGTTTTAGGCGACCCTTCTGAACTCTCAGAAGGCCAAAAAGTGAAATGTACTGGACGCATTTTAAGTGTTCCCGTGGGTCGTGGTTTATTAGGCCGAGTAGTAGATAGTTTAGGAAACCCTTTAGATGGTAAAGGCCCTATTCATGCAACGAAATTTTCACCCATTGAAAAAATTGCACCGGGCGTTATTGCACGTCAGTCAGTAGATCAGCCTGTACAAACAGGAATTAAAGCAATTGATGCCATGGTTCCAGTCGGACGTGGTCAGCGAGAGCTTATCATTGGCGATCGTCAAACGGGTAAAACCGCGATTGCGATTGATGCCATCATTAACCAAAAAGGCACAGGGGTTACCTGTATTTATGTGGCTATTGGTCAAAAAGCCTCATCGGTGTCTGCTTTGGTTCGTAAACTGGAAGAGCATGATGCGCTCGCACATACTATTATCGTGGTTGCAGGGGCTTCAGAAGCGGCTTCTCTCCAATATATTGCGCCTTATTCTGGATGTACGATGGGCGAATACTTCATGGAAGAAGGTGAAGATGCGCTGGTAGTATATGATGATTTAACAAAGCAAGCTTGGGCATATCGCCAAGTGTCTTTATTACTGCGACGTCCTCCTGGACGTGAAGCGTATCCTGGGGATATCTTCTATTTGCATTCTCGTTTATTAGAGCGTGCCGCACGTATTAATGAAAAAGAAGTAGAAAGATTGACAGAAGGTAGAGTCGTTGGAAAAACAGGTTCGCTTACCGCATTGCCTATTATTGAAACGCAAGCAGGGGACGTATCTGCATTCGTACCAACCAACGTTATTTCTATTACAGACGGACAAATTTTCTTAGATGTGGATCTCTTTAACTCAGGGGTTCGTCCAGCGATTAATTCTGGTTTATCCGTATCTCGAGTAGGTGGCGCGGCACAAACTAAGATTATGAAAAAATTAGGTGGTGGTACGCGTCTGGCATTAGCGCAATATCGAGAATTAGAAGCATTTGCACAATTTGCTTCCGATTTAGATGAAATCACACGAAAGCAGTTGGAGCGTGGTCAGCGGATTACCGAGATCATGAAACAGAAGCAATATGCTCCTTTTTCTGTGGCATTAATGGCAATTTCTCTTTTCGCAGTAGACAAGGGATATTTAGATGATTTACCAACAACAGAAGCGCGTGCTTTTGAATCAGCATTACATCAATATATGCAGGCACAACACGCGGCACTATTGAATAAAATTAATGCTGATGGTGATTATGATGCGTCTATTGAAGAGCAGTTACATGCTGCAATCAAGGCATTTGTGAGCCAAGGAAGCTGGTAATCTCTATGTTGGAATGTGATGTTTTTCGTTCCTAAAATTGTGACCACGTACAGTATGGGGTTGAGGTAGCGCAGATATGGCAAAAGCAAGCGGAATACGCTCTAAAATTGCGAGCATTAAAAATACGCAAAAAATTACTCGAGCGATGGAAATGGTAGCGGCAAGTAAGATGCGTAAAACGCAAGAAAAAATGCGTGCGTCTAAACCTTATGCAGAAAAAATGTATGAGGTAGTCAAGCATGTTGCGCGTTCCAGTTCGGAATACAAACATTCTTTTTTGCAAGCCAGAGAAGTTCAACGTGTCGGTTTTATTATCGTCACGAGTGATCGTGGGCTCTGCGGCGGTTTAAACGCAAACTTGTTTCGAGAAAGTGTTCAGCGTATTCGCGGCTACCAAGAACAAGGAAAAGAAATTGCTTTGGCACTGGTTGGTCGAAAAGCAAAGAGTTTTTTCAGACGCGTAGGCGGGACAGTATTGGCTGCGGTCGATTCTTTGGGCGATACGCCAAGTGTGCAATCGTTGGTGGGTGTGGTCAAGACCATGGTAGATGCCTACAATGAAGGGCAATTAGATGCGTTATATATTGTATATAACGAGTTTAAAAATACCATGACACAGACCCCTACCTGTAAGCAACTTTTGCCGCTGCCTATTTCAGAAGAAGATGTTAAATCATTGGGACACCGCTGGGATTACATTTATGAGCCAGAGGCAAAGTCTTTATTAGATATTTTGTTTGGACGGTATATTGAAGTGCAAGTATACCAATCAGTGGTTGAAAATATTGCCTGTGAACAAGCAGCGAAGATGGTTGCAATGAAAAATGCCACTGAAAATGCGAGTGAATTGATTAAGAAATTTCAGTCGGCATATAACAAAGCACGTCAGGCAGCTATTACCCAAGAGCTTTCAGAAATAGTGGGCGGGGCATCGGCAATTTAAAGATTTATAGAGTGAGGCGAATATGAGTTTAGGAACAGTAGTTGAGATCATTGGTGCGGTAGTAAACGTTGAATTTCCTCGAGGAGAAGTTCCTAGGGTTTATGATGCGCTGCAATTAGTCGATGGTGGCACGGTTTTGGAAGTGCAACAACAGCTCGGCGACGGTATTGTGCGTACGATTGCTATGGGTACCACCGATGGTTTAAAGCGCGGCCTTCAGGTAAAAAATACAGGTAACCCAATTTGCGTACCAGTGGGCAAGAAAACACTGGGTCGGATTATGGACGTACTCGGTAATCCAATTGATGAATTAGGGGATATTGGTGCTGAAGAGAAATGGTCTATTCATAGAAAAGCCCCAAGTTACGACGAACAAGCAGGCAGCCAAGAATTACTTGAAACCGGGATTAAAGTGATCGACTTACTCTGTCCTTTTGCGAAAGGCGGTAAAGTAGGCCTTTTCGGGGGTGCTGGGGTAGGTAAAACGGTTAATATGATGGAGCTTATCCGTAATATCGCCATCGAACACAGTGGATACTCTGTATTTTCAGGGGTAGGTGAGCGTACTCGAGAAGGGAACGACTTCTATCATGAAATGAAAACCTCGAACGTTCTTGATAAAGTTTCTTTAGTGTACGGCCAAATGAATGAGCCACCAGGAAACCGTTTACGCGTTGCATTGACTGGTTTAACCATTGCAGAAAAATTCCGTGATGAAGGACGAGATGTATTATTATTCATCGATAATATTTATCGTTATACTCTTGCTGGGGTTGAGGTTTCTGCGTTATTAGGTCGAATGCCTTCTGCGGTAGGGTATCAGCCCACATTGGCAGAAGAAATGGGGATGTTGCAAGAACGTATTACTTCAACCAAAACAGGTTCTATTACCTCTATTCAAGCGGTATATGTACCTGCGGATGACTTAACCGATCCTTCTCCTGCAACCACCTTTGCACACTTAGATGCAACGGTTGTATTGTCTCGACAAATTGCAGAGCTTGGAATTTACCCTGCGGTGGATCCCTTAGATTCTACGTCTCGACAGTTAGATCCTTTAGTGGTCGGACAAGAGCATTATGAAACTGCCCAAAAAGTACAGCAGACACTACAACGTTATAAAGAACTCAAAGACATCATTGCCATTTTAGGTATGGATGAGCTTTCAGAAGATGATAAACGTTTAGTGTATCGTGCACGTAAAATTCAACGCTTTTTATCACAACCATTCTTTGTGGCGGAAGTATTCACCGGTTCTCCTGGTAAATATGTGTCATTAAAAGAGACCATTAAAGGCTTCCAAGGAATTCTTTCTGGTGAGTATGATTATTTGCCTGAACAAGCGTTTTATATGGTAGGTACGATCGAAGAAGCGGTTGCAAAAGCGAAGACCTTATAAGGATTCTGCAGATGAAAATTCATCTAGACATAGTAAGTGCGGAACATAGTGTGTTTTCCGGCATGGTAGAATTGGTCGTGGCAACCAGTGAAATGGGAGAGTTGGGCATTGTTGCTGGGCACTCCCCTTTGCTGGCCGTCTTGAAACCAGGTGAAGTGCGTGTAACGACTTCAGCTGGAGAAGAGAACGCGCTGTATTATGTTTCTGGAGGGTTGGTAGAAGTGCAGCCATTCACGGTTACTATACTAGCAGACGTCGCCATACGCGCAGATAATCTGGATGAAGCGGCGGCTATCCTTGCCAAAGAAAAAGCAAAAGAAGCCATGTCAGCACAAAGTGTTGAAATGGATTATTCCGTAGCTACTGCCGAACTTGCGCGTGCAGTTGCACAGATTAAAATGATTCAAAAGTTACGGAAGAATTTAGGCTAAGTATTATCGATGGCTCCCGAGCATGAAAGGCCTGCTAAGGCCCGCGTGCTCGCCAAGCCTCGACACCCCACAGAAATATCTCTCTAGAAATATCTCAAAAATGCATAACAGACTTA
Organism: Legionellaceae bacterium; assembly: GCA_030696465.1. Classification (GTDB taxonomy): domain Bacteria; phylum Pseudomonadota; class Gammaproteobacteria; order Legionellales; family Legionellaceae; genus JAUYSE01. Next base: position 1,862 of record JAUYSE010000208.1, on the reverse strand, counting down.
TGCGTACCGTATCCCTCTCTATGACCTGAATCTTCTACACAAGTCTTTAAAGAATCCACTATAAACTATGTCTTTTGGATTTTTTAGTTGTCTTTCTGTTTTGCGCTAAAATTAAAAAAGACCTGTCATCAACTATGTCTCCGAGATTTTTAATTACCTTTCTATTTAGTAATTTGATTAAAAAATGCACGTCATCCCGAGCCTGTTTGAATTAAGTTAAATTCTCTGAAAATTCCGCGAGGGATCCCCTTGCTGCTGGGATCGATCTGTCTGCAGGAGATTTCTTGCAGAATTCTCTGTGGTTCTTTTCTGTATTAAAACTGGCTCGAAATGACGTGCTATTTTATTATCTGCTCAGGATATAGATGTGACCAAGAGACAGCTCTATGACGGGATAAGTATGGTGATCACCTGTTAGCTGCGAATCTTTTTTTATTGTTATCCTTGTATTACTCCACTTGTGTTCTATAGTTAACGATGTTGTCTCATTGGTGCAATAATGATTTAACTAGATAACATCGGTTAATAGTTGTATTGCAGTGGGATGAGTTTTAATCAACAGGAGTATTAAAATGATGAACAATCGCACTGTAGTGAATGTTAATGATGTTATTAGTTTAAAGGTTGAAAATAATCAGGGTAAAGATTTAGGTAAAATTGAAGCGATTATGTTACACAAAGTAAGCGGGAAGGTGGCTTATCTAGTGTTAACGTATGGTGGTTTTTTAGGTATGGGAAATAAGCTTTTTGCCTTACCTTGGGATGTGTTTACCTATGATGCAACAAGAGATTGTTTGATGATTTCTTTAAGCGAAGAAAAGTTAAAAAACTCGCCAGGATTTGATAAAGCGAATTGGCCAGATATGTCGGATCAAGCTTGGAGTAACTCGATTCATACGTACTATGGTATTGCTAATAGATAATGATAGGTTACTTCATCGTAAAGTAGATGCGCGAATAGGGATCTACTTTACATTTTCTACCATTATAATATTTGGAGAAAACCATTATGAGAACAACACATACTCCGACGCCTAGACAAGCACAAAATGTACCCCCCCACAAAAAATCGACCAAAGAAATCGTTAAAAAAGGTTTAATTACCCCCTCGGATAAAAAACGCCCGGAAATTTCTGCCGATTATGATGCACAAGGTCGACCGAATTCTCCCTTTTAGCACCATACAGAATAAAAAATTTCGGCATGAATCGCCATACCTGTAAAGGATTCTTGTAATTTATAATTTTTTTGATCATATTGTAATAGAATAAATAAATTTCACATGCTACAGTGAATAGCTGTGGTTTAATTTCTAGGAGGGATGTCATGCTAGGTACAATTATACTTGTGTTATTAATATTATTTTTACTCGGTGCCTTGCCTACATGGGGCCATAGCAGAGAGTGGGGATATGGTCCATCAGGACTGATTGGGACTATTCTAATCGTGTATCTAATACTCGCTTTGATAGGCCGTATACCTTTAGGTATTTAAATAACAGGAAAAGGAAGCCAATAATGAAAAGAATTCTGAATATAATAGTTGCTGGTATTTTTGTAGTTGCTGCAACCACCGGTATGGCGGCAACAAAAACAGGGAAGGATTCCAATTGGATCTGCACCACTAATGCAAGCACTAGCGCAGTAGCTTCTGATGTTGCTGCTGACGATAAAATGGCAAAAACAGCTGCCGCTGCTGCAGACGCGTTTTCTTTTGCAGAAGCCAATTGCCGTGACTGCACAAAAATAACCTGTGCCGTCCAAGATTAATAAAGACTTTATCGATAAATGGAGGTCTTACTCTCAGTAAGAATAAGCCCCCCATTAATGAATAAAATTAGAGCGATCTATCCGAGCCGCGAC
>JAUYSE010000114.1 GCA_030696465.1 Legionellaceae bacterium | reverse complement strand
CGACCGTGAGGGCATGGCTTTACACACAAGTAAAGCCACTATGCCTTAGAATCCAGGGCTGCCCCATCATCCGTCAAAGGAGCATCTACTTACATAAAATGAATTCCCGCTTTTTCTAGATTGGAAAGGCGGGAATTCATTTTAACTGCTCCGCTCCCTCATGGTCGCGACTCGGAAACTGAGTCTGGGGTGAAGGTTAGTTAGATATGAGGAATAAGTTCTTTACAGTGCCTAATCGTGCGTTTTTCTTCGGGAGGTAACACCAAGTAATTTCCATATTGTTGCGTTAAAAATATTTCAAAGCAGTGCGGTATATTAAACTGAGCGGTTTCAAAGCGTATACGTTTTAAAGGATAAATATCTTCATAAGCAATGAAATTACTTCCAACACAGTTATAACCACGACCAATATAGGGACTACTACTCTCATTCGCTTTTTGAATGATTTTCTGTAAAAAACGATCTACTATAGATGTTGGAAGTATACGGCCGATGGCACGATACAATCTTTTGTAATGCCCCATTTTCGCATAACCATATTGAGTGGCTAAAACTCGCGATAGTTTTCTTGCCATAAATTTATAACGTTTTCGTTGTTTTTCATCGGTTGGCATACGATCATAAACAAAAACATCGATGAAGATACCTTGCACATAGGGCTCATCGCCCTTTTCATGCTTTTCAATAAAACGACTATTCCGATCTCTTATTTTAAGCGGTGTCGCCATATTAAAAAAACCTGGATCTGTCTGTGCCGTTTGCAACCACATATGATCCGGAATTTCTGTAGGTGCAATACGAAGAAACGCTTCATAACTGGCGCGAGGCATGGCAATGTCCATATCATCATCCCAAGGAATAAACCCTTGATGACGCACTGCGCCTAAAAGCGTACCTGCATCCAACCAGTATTCTAAATGATGTTTTAAACAAATTTTATCGATGACCTCGAGCATTGAAAGCATTTTTAATTGTGCTTGTCTTAAACGACCATCTAGCAATGCACCTTCTATACCCTTCGCACTTGCGTGTATATTAGTCATCCAACGAAACCTGTGTAGAATAACTTTCGGATCCCATGGGGAAATCCTGCGAGTGAGGCACCGAAGAGGGAGCGGTTACCATTTGCTGCGGCTTAAGCTTCCAACGCTTATGCAACCAGACCCATTGAGACGGATGCTCTAAAATCATGCGCTCCAAAGCCTGATTATACTGCAAGGTATTTCGATATATGGACTCTTGCAAACTATCGTACTCCTGCCAAACAATAGGTTCGTGAAACTCCAACACGTGTTGCCCATTGGGAAGTCGATATCCGGCTGCAGGCACCACAGGCACTTTTGTATAAGCAGCAATACTGGCTAAACTACGATAGGTTCCTGCTTTTTTGCCAAAAAACTCTACAGCAATACCATCTTTGTTTTTTAATGATGCGTGCTGATCTAACACAAAGATAACCGCATTATTTTTTTCTAAGGCGGAGGTTACTTGATATATAGCATTCTTGTTGGGGATGACTCGCAAACCTAATTTATAATACCGACGAAATAGAAGATTCTCTAACCATTTTATTTTCAAGGTTCGACGGATAAAATGAAATTGTCCTTGATACTCTTTGAATTGTAAAATTCCGCCGAGTGGGGCTAACTCCCAATTCCCCATATGACCTGTGACAATCAGAATACCTTGGCCCGCTTTTGCTACGTCTAATAAATATTCATGCCCTTTTACACAAACCTGAGAACGTAATGTCTTTTCAGACATACATCGAGAAATAAGAATTTCTCTAATACCACGCAACACATGCGAATAAAATGCCATCATCAAATGTTTTTTCTGCGCATCATTCAGCGAATCACCAAATACTTGCTGTATATTGGCTTGCATGACGCGTCGACGGTACGGAAAACAATAATAGATTGCACGTCCCACCCAAGTCACGGGGGACTGCATGATTTTCTCTTGAATATTAGTCACAAGCCCTCAGCACCAGTACCGCATTCATACTCGCAAATCCACGATTGATTAAGACGATATTTTTCCCCGGTAACATAGACCGCACCTCTGCACATAAAGATAAATCTTTCGCCGCAGAAGCTGGAGTCGTCCAATTATGGATCCCTGGGATACACTGCTCAGACATCATTTGTGTCGCCAATACGGTTTCTAGTACTCCCGCCGCACACAACGTATGCCCTAGTGACCATTTAAATGCCGTCACCGCCGGCACGTTGTTGGAAAAGACTTTCATTAAGGCCAGTGCTTCGGAATCATCTGATCGAGGATTTCCATTACCATGCGCCACCACACAAGCAACTTCATCACGTAGCCCAGAAGGCAGCACTTCTTCTAATAATCCCGCCAAGGAATGCCCCTCTGCTTCAATGCCGAACAGACTTCCATTTTCAGGACGCGACTTTCCACCTAAAATTTCAGCATATACTGGCGCATTACGCTCAGCCACACTACGCTCGGACTCTAGAACGAGTGCCGCTGCACCTTCTCCAAATATGGTGCCATCATGCCCTGCATCAAAGGGTCTTAGATCGGAGTAACTTATTAAACCTAATTTGTCATAATAATATAGTGCTTGTGGTTCAGTCCCAACATCATACGCCACCACCACCGCCCTATCGATCTGATTTTCACGAATCGCATGGAACGCTTCTATAATGGCCTGCATGCCACTTGCGGCATGATTTGCTATATTTTGATTAGGACCTTTAAATCCATACGCAATACCCGTATATGCCAATACATTATTGGGCAAAATACGCAATAACCACGTAGGATGTACGGTATCAAACAAAGCATCCGCAAATTGCTGCATATTGTCACCACTGCGTGCTATCAGTGGTAAAAAATCATATTGCTGCATATATTTATTACCCGGAGAGGCCACAAATACCCCGGTCGATTCATTATATGCGGAGGGATCGGATAACGCTGTTCGATAAGCCAGTAAACCACTATTTTCGACCGCCTGCACGGCCGCATGAATACCAAAAACATCTTGGCGAGATACGACTTTAATCCATTTTTTATCTGGTAATAATCGCGCTAAATTATCGCAAGCAATTTCTGCACCTAAACGACAGGGCCAAGCGCTAAGATTGGACTGCGTAATGGGGCGAACACCGGTGCGGCCTTGCAACAAAGCCTGCCAAATATCGGATACCGTACTACCTGTAGCCGCATGTGCGCCTACCCCGGTAATAAACACTTTTTGTTTCATTAGAGTTCTCCTTCTTGGGAAGGATGATGTTGAAACACTAGGCAACTATTCGAGCCTCCAAAACCAAAAGAATTCGACAATACGTTTTTTAATATCTGCTTACGTGGCCCTTCACTGACATAATCTAAATCACAATCTGGATCGGGGTTGGTATAATTTGCCGTTGGGGGAATACATCCATGATGCATCGATAATACGGATATCACCGCCTCTAAAGCACCGGCGGCTGCAATCAAATGGCCTGTTTGTCCTTTCGTCGAGCTCACCGGTACTTGCTTCCCAAAAACCGCCTTAATTGCATTAGTTTCACTTAAGTCATTCATAAAGGTGGAAGTACCATGCGCATTAATATAATCGACTGCCTCTGGTTTAATACCGGCATCGTGCAAGGCTCGCTGTATGGCTTGTATAGCACCATCACCATCAGGATGTGAATCAGTGATTCGGTACGAACTTAAAGAATTGCCTTCCCCTGCCAACTCCGCATAAATTCGAGCCCCGCGCGCCTGTGCATGTTCCCAAGATTCTAAGACTAAAAAAGCGGCCCCTTCCCCTAACACAAATCCATTCCGCGTTTTATCAAACGGACGACTTGCAGTCGTTGGCGTCTCATTATAAGTCGATAACGCGCCTAATAAACAAAAACTGGATAAGCCTAATGGCGTTATCATGGAGTCAAACCCGCCGGCTAACATGACATCGGCTTCTCCGCGACGAATAACTTGCATTGCCAGACCAATTGCCTGGCCACTAGAAGCACAGGCCGTATGTACAGACGTGGCATAACCATACAATTGATAAGCCTGAATCAACAAAGATAAAACGGTGTTTGAAATAGTCTTCCCAAAGTCGGAAATAACACAAAAATCGCTATCGACCGCTTGCAGTCGCGTCCAGTCGACCTCTCCATCCACCGCACAAGCTTCTTGAAAACGATGCAAATATTCAAAAGACGTGGTCATCATCCCACTACCAGACACTACGCCAAAGCGATGCGCATTCTCAGGAGTAGAGGCAATTTTTGCATCGGTTAAAGCTTCATGTGCCGCCTGCAATGCATATTGCGTAAAAGGCATAGTATAACGCTGATTTTTACCCAGACTTGGGTACGTAGGAACAAAATTTTTCACTTCCGCCGCAATACGCGCAGGAAAATGACTGGCGTCAAATTGCTGAATCGGGGCAATCCCTGATTTTCCGGTTAATAACGCATCCCAAGTGCTGGGTACATCATTGCCCAATGGCGACACCACCCCTAATCCTGTCACTGCTATTTTTGTTTTATGCATGAGATTCTGCTCTGTAAGAAAAGGGGGATGCTAAAATATCCAAGTTATTCATTTACAGTTCCTTAGCTCCAATTCTAAAAGCCCTACCCGCTTTCCGGATACTTCATGACGAACTGCAATTACACAGCTTTCTGGAGTACAACTTCTCATCTGTACATTCGCGGTCACGATATCTCCGGGGGATATAAAATCATTCATTTTCATTTTTCGTAAACATCGCACTTGAAATGGGGTGGACATTCCAGATTTTTTAATGAAAAATTGCGCCAAATGAATACTGGACTCTATCAACACCGTCATCGGTAATACGGGTTTCAATGCGAAATGGTCAGGAAAATAAGGTGCTGCCAAAGATACGTGTTTCTCGGCACGCAAAGAAATTCCCACCTCAAAAGACAATACTTTATCAAAGGTAAATTCGGGGGCAAGTCGTAACACTTCTGGTCGATCAAACGCCAGAGACTCGGACTCGGACTCGGCAACTGGCGAACCCTCCCTCGGGCGGTAAATTTGATCAAACTGGTTTTTTACCTGCAGAGGATCACTAAATTGTTGCATCGGCAACAAAGGCCCCAAAGCCCCTTTTATTTCACATAAGGGTTTACCCTCTATCGTCGCAATACTATGATACGCGACAGCATCATCATCTAAGCGATCAATAAACGATTCAAGCGCTATAGTAGACCCTATGGGCGCAAATCCATGCACTAACACTTCAGAGGCAATACCTGCCACCGGACGTTTCGTAAACTCTAGGGTGGACATTACATTCCAAGCCGCTAATTGCCCTAAAGTTTCACCCACTAATGCCGTACGAAAATAGTATTGCCCTTGTGAATTCTTAGATAAATAGGCATCTTCTGCGGTGACATGCTTCAGACCAGAAATATATTCTCCTGGTACCATAGCAGTAATTCTATCCACAAATAAAAAGCGCATATCTTAGACTACAGCTTCCTGTACATCGGCTCTTTGCTCACTTAATGCAGCAACCACCAATTTACAAAACGTTTCCACTGTAAATAACGAAGGAATTTCGCTTATTTTTAAACTGGGTTTAAAGTGTTGAGCAGGAACTTCGCTCAAATAATTACGCAACGCTTGCATACCACGAGTGGTCAACACTCCATTTTTTTCAAATTCATCTTCGGCTAAATCCCCACGTGCATTTTTTTCTAATTGACCACGTGGAATTTTGATTTGAAACTCTTTTTCTAGTTGGAAGACTAAATCTAAAAAGTCGATAGACTCCGCACCTAAATCCTGAATAAGACGACTGTTTAAGGCAACTTCATCCTCATCAATCACCAAAACATCGGCCATTATTTTTCGCACCTTAGGGTAAACATTCTCTAAATTCATACTACTTCCTCAAAGTAAAGTCTGTGACGCTAACACTGATAATTATTGATGATAATTATTGATTATAATTCATTGCTATTATTCTAACATTATTTTTAATAAGGTGTTAAGAACTAACATCGCAACTGCCATAAAAAATATCTCCAATCGGAGTCATCCCACTGATCTTGAAATAGTACCTGATATTGTAAGCGCCCCTCACCGCGAAGCACACAAAAAAAATCGCCATGTAATACTATTTCAATTTTTTGATACGTTTTTTTTTGCCCAGCAGCATTTTCACCATGCCACTGCCTGTCTAAATAATGTAAGTAAAGCAGCCGTTCTTGATTCCATAAAAAAACGCTATACCGATAGACTCCAAACAACAGCAAAGATAAAAGACCTCGCAGCGCCCATGTTGGATATAATGTAAATCCCACTATTCCTGTAAACAGACACAAACCCTGCCATAACCTTATTGCCTGTTTAGAGGGTTTTAAAACCAGCATGCGATTGTATATCATGTACAAGCTCCTGCCACTCTGGATCGCAATCCTCTGTGCCATCTACCAACCATGCAAAAAGGATCGGATCAGGCAGTAATAGGAAACGCTCAAAACTTTGATATTCTAACGCTGACCAACTAGGGGCCTTCGCCTCCACATATGGTAATAAGACGTAATCTAACTCCAACATCCCTCGCCGACAGTGCCACACTATACGCCTATATATTTCTGAAATCATGTTTCTCTCTCTGTTATACAGGGCAAGAACATCTAAATGCTCCGCTCCCTCACGGTCGCGGCTCGGATAGATCGTGCTAATTTTACTTATAGTATGCGTTTACCCTGTCTATGTTATACTGTACGCCGTCAAAATTTAAGGTCACGATAATAATGCATCTCACCCGCTCCACGATAGGTATGAGCCTGCTCTCTCTTGGCTTAGCTATTTTATGTGCAAAATTAGGATTCTGGCAACTTGCGCGTGCGCACGAAAAAAAATCGCTATTAGCGCAATATGCACAACAACATGATACAACACCAAGTCAATGGACTATGGCAAAGCCGCTCCCTAAACCCTTTCAACGCATTCTCTGCTCCGGACATTATATCGCACCTACTCTATTACTTGACAATCAATATTATCAACACCAATTCGGGGTCGATGTTATTTCCCTTTTCCAAATAGATGCAAGCCATGTTGTTCTGGTTGATCGTGGATTTATTCCGGTAAGTGATCGTCGTCATTTCCCTGTCGTAACAGAACCTAACTCCTCGCCAAACATTACTGGGTACGCGTATTATCCTAAACCGAATCCTTTTGCGAGCGGTCCCGCTATTGCACAAAATTCTTTACTCATCGAGCATCTTGATCCCGCTGCTTTAAGAAACATTTTGCATAAATCACTTCTACCGTTTATTATACGCCTGGATCCAAACGCCCCTGACGGTTATATACGTAATTGGCCGATTGCAACCTTCCCCCCTGAGAGACACCAGGCCTATGCTTTGCAGTGGTTTTTATTGGCAATTGTATCTTTTGGTGGCGGTTTTATTTTTATCAGGAAATCTGTAGCATGAAACATAAAAATTCTTTCATACTTCTCAGTCTCGCACTTATATTTTCGTTACCGCCTGTTGCGGCCTATCTCTTCTTCATACAGAAACCCTGGTTACATCATGCTCCTATTTATCAAGGAACCTGGATAAGTAAAGCACATACTCTAAATAATCTACCCGAGCAAGCACAATGGCATCTTTTTTACTGGCAACCAAACCCATGCAGGTCTAGCTGTATTCAGCACCTAGATACCCTCGCACGTATTCGTCTAGCGCTTGGGCGAAAATTATACTCTGTACAGCAATATTTAGCGATGACCTCTGAAAACCTTGCGGGGCAAAAAAAGACGCAACAATCTTTCTTAAAAATGGCAGACATTCAAACGCTCATACTTACTTCTAAAAATGAAAAATTTTTAAAACAACATATGTCTGGGGCCGCTTATGGTATTGCTACTCCTCAACGAGAGATCTTGTTGTTATATCCTATCGATACCCCACCCAAAGCTTTATATCATGATCTGCATTTACTGGTATCAAAAACACCTGATAAACGAGGATTATCATGAATCAAAGACTCACACATTATTTAAGTCTTCTGGCGATTCCTCTCGCCTTTCTTGTCATTACACTTGGCGCTTACACGCGCTTAACAGACGCGGGGCTCGGTTGCCCAGATTGGCCTGGATGTTATGGCCAGATGGTCCTCCCATCCAATCAGCAAGAAAGAACCGCCGCACAACAAGAATACCCTGACAGACCCATAGAAGCGGCCAAAGCCTGGACCGAAATGATCCACCGCTACGCGGCCGGAACACTCATTATTATGGTCCTCACACTGACCCTAAGAACACATCGAGTATATCCACGTGCTCATCGCATGGCATGCGCCGTACTCTTACTCATCTGCGGACAAGCCGTATTAGGGATGTGGACTGTCACCTGGAAGCTTCTACCTTGGGTGGTATGTGCCCATCTTTTAGGGGGAATGCTTTTACTCACTGGCCTACTGCAAATATATTTGCGACTCCCCGCCCTCACATCTACCCCAAAAACTAAGCACGAGCGCATTGGCAACCACACCGATAATTCAAGTGCAAAGAGTAGACCGTGGTTATGGTTAGGTTGTGCGATAATCCTTTTTCAAATTTTTTTAGGCGGCTGGGTCAGTGCCAATTACGCCGGTCTCGCTTGTGTTGGCTTTCCGAGCTGTAATGGTTCTTGGTGGCCGCATACAGATTGGACTCATGCGTTTCACATCCCCTGGAATATCCATATAGACTATCAAGGGGGCCAACTGGCAAGTCCCGCACGTGTTACTATTCAAATGGTACACCGCTTAGGCGCACTCCTGACTTGGAGTTATATCACGACTCTTTCTATTGTTTTATATGTGCGCGCCCAAAGTCCCTCTATTAAAAAATGGTCTCTTGTTTTGCTATTTTTGGTCACACTGCAATGTATATTAGGCATTATAAATGTCATATATTTGCTTCCATTGCCCAATGCCGTTGCTCATAATGGAATAGCAGCACTTCTATTAATCACTTGCTCCGCACTATTAACTCGAACGAAATCACTCTTATGATAAAATCTTTATTAAATTACCCTCTGATTGATACAAAAATCGGACAACAGCTGCACGATTACTGGGAGTTATCCAAACCCAAGGTTGTTGCTCTCATGTTATTGACTGTACTGGTTGGGATGTATCTGGCAACCCCGCACAGTCCGTCTTTTGCTCTATTACTTGCCACCCTCTCTGGTATAGGATTGTGTGCGGGCAGTGCCGCAGCGATTAATCATGTGGTGGATCAGCGTATCGACAAACTCATGTTCCGCACACAAAAACGCCCTGTTGCCTCCGGACGCATTTCCTCTACACAAGCCATAGGTTTTGCCTGTGTCAGTAGTGTCCTGGGCTTGAGTATTCTCTATACACAAGTAAATCTTATCACCACTATCCTGACTTTTTTCACCATTATTGGATACGCTGGCATCTATACGGGGTATTTAAAAAGAGCGACCCCTCAAAATATTGTCATCGGTGGCTTAGCCGGCGCAGCGCCGCCTCTTTTAGGTTGGGCAGCGGTCACTAATACCATTGATCCCCATGCTTTTCTTTTAGTACTCATTATTTATACTTGGACAC
>JAUYSE010000081.1 GCA_030696465.1 Legionellaceae bacterium | reverse complement strand
CGACCGTGAGGGCATGGCTTTACACACAAGTAAAGCCATTATGTCTTAGAATCCAGGGCGGCTCCATCATCCGTCAAAGGAGCGCCTCCTTTTATGTTCGGATAGACTATGCTAATTTTTCTCATAATATGGGTTTGCCCTGGGGTTCCTTAAGAACAACTTGATATACATCTAAAAATGCGATACTCTGTGCTCACTCTGGTAACGACGAAGCCATTATGCCTAGATATCCCCTACATCCTATTACCGCCTGTCTTAATAAAAAACAGAAAAACCATGCAAAGCAAGCCCGTTCTCAAGCATTAGAATGGCTTGCACAGCGCTTTCCAGAAGCTTTTGAGACCAGCCAACGTATTCGTCCGTTAAAAACCGGAATCATGCATGATGTATTAGCTATCACGGTAGAAGCAGAAAAAGCCGGAATATCTCGCACCAAATTACGAGAAGCCGTTGTTTTATTCACTCGAAGACTCGATTATCTTACTTGCCTCAAAGCCAAAGAAATGCGCATCGATCTTGATGGACAGCCGACTACTTTTGTCACCTCAGAAGAAGCCGAGCGTGCTGCATTAAAAATTAAGAAACGTCTTGAAAAACGTAATGCTCAGAAAGCAACAACATCAACTCCCTCCTCTGCTACTCATAAACCACGTCAAAGTTTTTCTTTTCCTTCCGATGAGAACCCTTCCGTATCACGTTATGCAAGCAGTGCGAAACCAACATCCCGCCCCGGCCCTCAAATCATTATTCGGCGTAAACCTATTTTGACTATACCACGTCCCTTGAATATGAATGAATCGCCGACAACAGAATAAGTACCCGGAAAAGAACATTGCAGTTTTAGTCAATACCCCTCCGTATTTAAAAAATATTCGCTCTTTTTTGGCAAAAAATTTACGCCACAGATCAAATAGCGTGCACTTATAGGGTGGTCAAAAAATTTTTGACACTCCCCGGTGATGCTCTTATGAAAAGAAAAATTAGACAAAAAATTAAAACCTTACTGTTAAAAGATTTGACCCAAAAAACAGAGAAGTCCAAATTTGGTGGGATGGGCGATGGTGGGGTCTATCGAGACGGCGTCACGGGAAAAGACTATTTAGTCAAGAGAATATCCAATAGTCAGGGTGTAAAGGATCATCTCGGCCAAATACACGTGGCCTCCTCTTTTTTACAAGGAATGAAAGATTGCAAAAAAGAGCAATTTGCTCAGCTCCCTCAAACAAGCCAAGATCAAGTGTTTGTCAGCTTGATGATGCACTGTTGGCTAGGAAATCGAGATATCCTAAATACACTGGGTGAGAATGGCTGTAATATCTCCTGCGATTTTTTAAATCTGTGCTACCCTTATAAATATACCGATTCAGTGGAGAATTTTATGCCTGATATTCCCTTAATCCCGCCGTATCAAAGAATTAAGAATAAGTTAGAAGCCTATATAGAGGGGCTGGAGCAGGATCCCAGACACACAAGAACCAACAGTTATTCAAAAAGGGATAAATTACTTGCCGCGCAACTTTTTAAAGATGCATTGAATAATCATACTTTGGTTGATGCAGAATCGACCATTTATCGGGCCTTACATCAAGGGGAATTGGGCAATATTTATAAAGAATATACCGGGTTAAAAACTTTTATGGCAAAATTAGATGCTTTTAAGAGTATGCCAAAATCGCATCATCGACAGTCATCCTTTTTTGAAGCACAAAACAATAAACACGAGGTGGTTATCAGCCTCTTAAGCGCATTGCATAATCCTGAAACTCTGCCACATTCGGAGCAGATAGCCATGCTGCATCAAGGACGCCTAGGCGTCATGATGAAACAATTTGAAAAAGTCACTGGAATGGCTCTGCATCATTATTTACAAGAATTACAAACTTTAGAAAAACCCGGTGAAGCACCCAGAGTCTCACTGTAGTAATGGTGTTTGGCCCAAGGCCAACCCCTACCGTGATTAAAATACGCACGATATATCTGCGCCATGACCGTGAGGAAGCGGAAATTTTAATGTTTCAAAATGTTCCGCTTCCTCACGGTCATGGCGCAGATATATCGTGCGTATTTTGAGCAACAAAACATTCTCATGCTGTTTGAGTTTTAGATGATCTTGCCCTGGTTTTTTAACCTTCACGTGCCCTACGTGCTAATATTTCAACTACAGGTAAGGGCTTACCCTCAAGACAGGTTAAAAAAGCACCGCCTCCAGTAGAGATATAGGACAATTGAGAGCCCAAATCATATTGATCGATTGCGGCCAAAGTATCCCCTCCACCCGCAATTGAATAAGCGTCGCTGTCGGCAATAGCTAAAGCAATCGCCCGTGTCCCAAATCCAAATTGTGCAAATTCAAATACACCGACAGGACCGTTCCACAAAATAGTTTTCGCTTCAGCAATAATCGACAAATAGCTATTTACCGTATCTGGACCAATATCCATAATCAAATCATCAGAGGCCACATGACTTAAAGTTTTATTATATGCGGGACAGTTTTCTTGAAATGCTTTCCCCACGACTACGTCCGTGGGTAATACGATTCGACATCCCGCAGCTTCTGCGATATGCCAAATTTTACGCGCCTCTTCTAATAAGTCAGGTTCATATAATGACAAACCAATTTCAAATCCTTGCGCCTTTAAGAAGGTATTCGCAATCCCGCCGCCAGGAATCAAGCAATCCACTTGTTGCACGAGCTTTTCTAACAAACTCAGTTTACTGGAAACCTTCGCGCCACCAACAATGGCTACCATCGGCTTTTTAGTATGGTTCATCATGTGCTCTAAAGCATCTAACTCTCGGATCAACAATGGCCCAGCAACCGCAATAGGGGCATATTGTGCAATCCCACAAGTTGAAGCATGTTCCCTATGGGCCGTACCAAAAGCATCCATGACAAATACATCGCATAATGCCGCTAATTGTTGTGCTAATCCCGGAAGATTCGTTTTCTCACCGCGATTAAACCGCACATTCTCACACACAATCAACTCACCAGGGCGAGTCTCAATACCGTCTAAGTAATCTCTGACAAAACGGACGGGATGCGCCATCTCTGCCGCAAGATAATCTGCAATTGGCCTTAAGCTATAGCGTGGATCATAATGTCCTTCGTCTGGTCGCCCTAAGTGCGACAACACCAGGACCGTAGCGCCCTGAGAAAGCGCGAGCTCTAGGGTTGGAATACCCGCCTGTAAGCGTCTGTCACTCGTAATAATCCCTTCTTTAACCGGAACATTAAAATCTTCCCGAATTAATACCCTCTTCCCTTTAAGATCTACATCTGTCATCTTTAACAGGTTCATAACTTATGTCCTTAACCTATGCAGTCATCATATATTCAGCAACATCTAACATCCGATTAGAGAAACCCCACTCATTGTCATACCAAGCGACCACTTTTACTAACTGTCCCATCACTTTCGTTTGCGTGGTATCAAATACTGCAGACGCGGGGCAATGATTGAAATCACAGGAAACCAAAGGCGCTTCATTCACCTGTAAAATGGGACTGGCAGCCTCTCGCATCCGTTGATTGACCATCTCTACGCTCACGGCTGAACGTGCAATAAACGTCATGTCAACGACAGACACGTTCATCGTAGGCACTCGCATCGCAAACCCATCCAGTTTACCTGATAATTCGGGTAACACCAATCCCACCGCCAAAGCAGCACCCGTTTTTGTCGGGATAATCGAGTGCGCAGCAGCACGCGCACGCCGTAAATCTTTATGTGAAGAATCTAATAACATCTGATCATTTGTGTATGAATGTACGGTATTCACTAAGCCCGACTCTATTCCAAAGGCCTCATGTAATACTTGCGCGACCGGTGCTAAACAATTTGTGGTACATGACGCATTTGAAACCACACAATGGTCCGATTGTAATATGTTATGATTAACACCATATACAACCGTCGCATCCATATCTTTTCCTGGCGCAGAAATAAGCACTTTTTTAGCACCTGCTTGCAAGTGCTGGCTAGCAGAAGCTTTATCCGTAAATCTTCCCGTGCATTCAAATACTAAATCAATCCCCAACTCTCGCCAAGGTAAGACAGTAGGATTTCTATCGCCCAGAATAGTGATAGCGTGCCCATTCACTATCAGTTGATGGTCTTGCACCTCTACTGTGCCTGAAAACCGACCATGGGTAGAATCGTAGCGCGTCGCATGCGCTGTACTTTCGATTCCCGATAAATCATTAATGGCAACCACCTCAAATTTTTTCTGTAAATTTGCCTCAAAAATAGAGCGTAAAATACAACGGCCTATGCGACCGTATCCGTTAATTGCAACTCGAATAGCCATATATATTACCTTTTTCCGTCATACAAGCGATATACCTCAGCACAAGGTATACACGGCTTGTATTATTGTTTCTACCGTAATACCTGCAGCCTCAAATGCTTGTGCCGCAGGCGCAGACCAACCAAATCTATCTATCCCTAATACTATTCCATCCAAACCAACAAACCGATACCAATAATTGCTTGAAGCGGCTTCTACCGCAATACGTCTGCGTACACTGGCAGGTAAAATCGCTTCTCGATAGGCTTCTTCTTGTGCTAAAAATCGCTCGCAACAAGGCATAGAAACCACTCGAATACCATATCCCTCCTGATGAAGCTGATCAGCAGCCTGGCAAGCCAAAGCCACTTCCGATCCTGTCGCCATGATAATCGCATCCAGCGCACCCTCTGATTCTTGCAGAATATACGCGCCTCGCGCTATTTGTGGAGCCATATCTAAGGTATGTGGTAAAACAGGAAGTGCTTGTCGTGTCAACAATAAACAAGTGGGGCCTCGCTCTCGCTCTACCGCGCTTTGCCAAGCCGCAGCTGTTTCTAAGCGCGATGCAGGGCGCCAGACTTCCATATTGGGGGTTGTTCGTAACATGCTTGCATGCTCTATTGGTTGATGTGTCGGACCATCTTCTCCCAAGCCAATAGAATCATGGGTCAAAATATAAATTACCCTTTGCTTCATTAGAGCACTCAAACGCATCGCATTTCGAGCATAATCACTGAAGACTAAAAAAGTTCCGCCATAAGGAATAACACCACCGTGCAAAGCCATACCATTCATAATGGTCGCCATGCCAAATTCACGTACCCCATACGATAAGTAGTTCCCCTGAGGGTGTTCTGCCGATAGACTCACACTACCAGACCAATCTGTATTATTCGAATGACGTAAATCTGCGGATCCACCTATCATTTCAGGTAAACAAGGCGCGATTTTCCCCAAAATATATTGTGCACTTTTACGGGTGGCTTCAGCAACAGACATCTGACTTGCATCGGCAAAAACACCCTGCATATGTGCATCCCAATTATCCGGTAAATCTCCGTTCGTCCACCGCAAAAACGCTTGGTTTTCTTCAGGATACGCCTCGGCATATGCCGCCAGCAATTGCAGCCAGGCATCTTCTGCCTTTTGCCCTTCTTTTTTATGATCCCAATGCTCATACCACCATGCGGGTATTTCAAATGCGGGCCAAAGCCATTCCATCGCCTGTTTGGCCATCTTCACCCCTTCCGCACCTAAAGGAGCGCCATGGGTAGACTCGCTCCCCGCATTAGGCGCATATTTACCTATAATAGTTTTACACATCAAGAGACTCGGTTTTGAGTGCTCTTGTCGAGCCTCATCTAATGCTCGTAATATTTGCGCTGGAGAATGCCCATCCGCACGAACCACATGCCAACCATATGCCTGAAACCGTAATGCGACATCTTCGGTAAACCACCCTTGCACCGGTCCATCAATAGAAATACCATTATCATCATAAAAAACGATAAGTTTTCCAAGTTGTAAGGTTCCTGCCAAGCTACATACTTCATGAGAAACCCCCTCCATGAGGCAGCCATCGCCCACAAACGCATAGGTATAGTGATCAACCAATGGAAACTCCGGTCGATTAAACAGTGCAGCTAAATGCTTTTCTGCAATCGCCATACCCACTGCACAGCCCAAGCCTTGCCCCAAAGGACCTGCTGTCGACTCCACGCCGGGCGTTTCTCCAAATTCTGGATGTCCAGGTGTTTTGGAGTGTAATTGTCGAAATTTTTTTAGATCATCGATGCTGAGTTTATAGCCCGTTAAATGCAACAATGCGTACCACAACATACATCCATGACCATTGGATAATACAAACCGATCCCGATTAAACCATGCTGGATTCAAAGGATTATGTTTTAAGCGTTGTGTCCATAACACGGTTGCAATATCTGCCATACCTAAAGGCATCCCTGGGTGTCCAGATTGGGCCTGTTCCACCGCATCTATCGCTAATACCCGTATGGCTTTCGCTAATGAAATAATATCGTCTAGTTGTATCGTCATACTCTGAATAATCCTAAAAAATAACTGCTCACTCCATAACAAGGAACGGCCGATATTTGGCGCATAATCGGGCGAGTAGTTACTTTTAAAAAAAACCGAAAACACCTCTGCGCAAAGTATACGTATTTTCTCTTAGTTATTTATGAAAATCCACCATTACCCCCATAATCCTAAAATAATCTTAAAATAATATGTCACTCTTTATGAACATTATGCTAGACTGGATAGTCAATGCTCTTAATTTACTCTAATTAAGCACTTAAGTGGCATGTATGATTTTTGACGCAATATAATAACAAAATATTTCCTTGATGTTTGAAATTTCAGCTATAATGTACACATACGTGCCTAAACAAGAATAGGCCTATAGAAGGGGATGTCGGTTATGTCTCGTGTATTAATGAAGATAGATGACGCAACGCTCAAAGTGGATCCCCTCGGCTTAGTTGATCATCATGAAACCGTTTCATTAGAGTATCATGCACTCTGCATGTATCTCAGTGCTAAACTTGAAAAACAAGAAATACCCGATCCTAATCTCCTCAGAGCAGCACTGCGTATCGCCACAGAGCTTCAATATTTTTATACACACTACTTTCCTATCTACAGTGAATCTGTACGTTATGAAAAAGAAATGCTGGGCTTACAACATATTCTCAAGCTGTCAGCTGCCTCTCAAAAAGGAGCACCTGTTGGCCTAGCACCAAATGAAGACTATCCAAAACCAGCAAAATACCAACTTAATGTCTTGAGTAAAAAAACATACGTTGTTAAAAATACAACAAGAGAACTCAACTATTATCGTCTTTTGTTTAACCGAGCTTGGCGTGCTTTTTATCGTACTATGGCCGCGTTACAATTAATGCTATCAGAAATGAATAATTTTAATATGTTTGTGAATATGGTAGACAATGTTGTCTTACCTTGCGTTAATTACCTAGCTTGTGTATTTTTTGCCCCACGTTTAATCAGTAACGCCCTATTATTTATTCAACATGGTATTCCTGCCGCATGGATGGGTGAAGAAGAAAAAAAAATAAAAACCTCCAACCGCTTAAGATTACAACTCCAATGGAGCTGGAAAGAAATAGCAAATGATGTGGTGAGTCTGCCACAAAATTGTATCTCAGCTGTATTATTAGTTGGAGGGCTGGCCCCTATTGCCGCATACATCAGTGCGGCCGGATTTTTTTATGATACGCTGGTTGCCAGTATCGCCGCAGCGATAGAAATTCAGCGATTAAAAAACGTTTATCCTGAATATAAAAAGCGGGCCGAAAACTCAAAAAATCCGATAGATAAAGCCCTCCTGACAGAGATCGAAGCGCTGATGGCCTATGAAAAAAAGCGCTTAGTTCTCAACGTCGTTTCTAACCTAGGTATTTTTATTTTTACCTGTGTTGCCTTACCGTTATTGTCAGTCATCCCATTCAATTTGCTCATTGCGGCCTTGTGTTTGCTAGTCTTTACCCTCGTCATGCGCGTCACCATAAACACCCTCGTCAAAAAGCCGGTGTCTCATATTGCCGCCGCCACAGAAAAATATTATCTCAAGGAAACCCCATTATCCCCAGAAATAAAAATCGCGCTTGAAAAAAAGGTCGAACAGCGAATTGAACAACTCACTCATGAAGAGCATCGTTTTTTTTCTCCTAATAAAAAACGCAAAGCAGAGAAAATCAGCGGCCTCAACAATCTCAAAAAACTCTTAGTCACACAGGACGTTTCTGTTCAAAATGTTCGAAATTTACTACATGACTTACAAGACAAAAGTAAAAATCCAACGATAACTACGGGATTCTTCAGCACAAAAACAGCTAAGCTTCTCGATGGCGTAGAAAAACAACTTCCTAAGCCTATTCAGGCACCAAACTCTGCTGGATAAGGCGCGGGCATCACGCCCTCCCAAGCGTAAAAGGCTTCGCGGGCTTGCTCTATTAACATTTTAAAACCACCCTGTACCTCGGCGCCAGCGCTACGCGCTCGTGCCAAAAAAGGCGTATCTCCAGATAAAGTATAATTGAGATCAAAAGCATGTGACGTCTGTTGCCACAACTTTTCGGGTAAAGGGAACACTTGCTCACGCAAAGCTGAAGCATGTATCAGTAGCGTTGGTCGCACAATGGCCTGTTCTAAACTAGATAACAGCGATACGCCAGGAAAATCTTTCAATAAAGCTTGTGCATTTGAGAACGTACGATTATACAGAGATACCGAGCGATATCCTTTTTGTGATAAAGCCCATAATACGGCACGTGCGGCACCTCCCGCCCCCAGAATTAATACCTCTGGCTCTATTTCCAGACAAGACCATATATAGCCTCGATAACAACCAATGCCATCGGTATTATCGCCCCACAGCACTCCGTCTTCGCACCATAAGGTATTTACCACTCCGATTGCCTGAGCGCACACTGTATGCTTTTTCGCCAGCGAAAACGCAATTTCTTTCCCTGGATGCGTAATATTTAACCCTTTTCCGCCCTCGCGAAAAAACGATAAAATGGCATCACTCATTCGTGATTTCGGAACTTGTATCGCCCGGTACTCTATATTTTTACCGGTTTGTTGCGCAAACGCTCGATGTAAGCGCGGTGACAAACTATGTGCCACCGGATCACCAATGAGTGCGTATCGATTCATTATAAACTCTTACGAATTATCTCTCCAAGCGCACGAGACAAGGGTTGTTGCGCCAAGATATCTAACTCTTTTCGCATCGCTTTTTGTAATGCTGGAGTCAAGTTCTGCCCTCGTGTAAACGGCGTTGCCATATTAGCGGCTACTTGTGAATTGCTGGCATCCATTCGTGTTATCACTTCTCGCAAAAATGCATATCCACCACCATCTAGCGCATGAAAATTTCGAGGATTTCCATGCGTGAATCCCCCCACCACCGCACGCACACGATTGGGGTTTTTCCAGTCAATATCAGGATGTTGTAATAAAGCTTTGACGCGTTCTAAGGTACCCCAGAATGGATTTTGCGCCTGTAGCGCGAACCACTTATCTAAGACGAGGGGGTTTGCCCTCGCTTTGTCATAAAACAAAGTAACCGCTCGTTGTGACGTTTCTTCGTCGTTACCTAACAATATATTTTGGAACCCAGCCAAATAATCCGTCATCCCAGAAGAGGCTTGCATTAAATCTGAACAATAGGGCTGCACTCGCGCATTATCAGCCCAAGATAATAGACGCAAACAAGCATGAGCCAGCGCGCGTGAAGCAATAGAGGGTTTTACGATCTGAGTACACTGCACATACTGTGCATGTAAGGTATCCCATAAAGCGCGGCCTAAAGCTACAGAATAGGCATCTCGTGCTGCTTCGACAACGGCAACATCCACTTCCGTGTAACAAGCCGCGACTGACTCATAGCTCGGTACTGTTATCAAATGTGCTCGCAATGCTGGATCCAGGGTTTGATCACGTAACATGCTCTCCAGAACCTCTAAATACTCTGGCATAATAGACAATGTTTTTTTCTTGCCTCGTATGAAATTTTGCAAAATCTCTAAGCTTATCGTTTGCGCAATTTCCCACTTCACAAAACCATTGGATTCTACATCAAAAATTTTCAACAGTGTTTTTTGATCACGAGGAAAATCTAAAATAATTGGTGCAGAAAAATCTTGTAATAACGACACTAACGGTTCATCTGGTAATCCAGAAAAAGTAAATACTTGTTTCGGTTCTCGCAGAGACAACACCTGATCTGCATATAATTTTTTGCCATTCTCGGTAAATAATTTCATGCGGATGGGGATATGGAAAGCTGCTTTTTCAAAGCATTCTGCCGTAGGACGGCAAGTTTGTTGCATCGTCAAAGACAATATGCCCGCCTGATACTGCATTTTCACTTCCACTTTTGGGGTCCCTGCTTGGCTATACCACAAACGAAACTGCGTCAGATCTTGTTCATTTGCCTCTTCCATGGCGACGACAAAATCTTCTATCGTCACCGCTTTGCCATCATGCTGCGAAAAATAGAGATCCATCCCCGCACGAAATCCTTTCTCGCCCAATAAGGTATGTAACATACGGATAACTTCAGCACCTTTCTCATAGATCGTTGGCGTATAAAAGTTATTCACTTCTTCATACGACTCTGGACGCACCGGATGCGCCATCGCTCCAGCATCTTCTGGAAATTGCGCGGTACGTAGTGTTTTAACGTCTTCTATGCGTTGTACATCCCGTGACTGCATATCACGTGCAAACTCTTGCTCTCGAAAAACCGTTAATCCTTCTTTCAAGCTTAATTGAAACCAATCTCGACAAGTGACTCGATTTCCACTCCAATTATGGAAATACTCATGTGCCACCACGCTCTCTATGGCTTGATAATCTGCATCGGTGGCCGTATCGGGACTCGCTAAAATATATTTGGAATTAAAAATATTCAGCCCTTTGTTTTCCATAGCACCCATATTAAAATCTCGGACCGCCACTATCATATAAATATCTAAGTCGTACGCGCGTCCAAAAACTTTTTCATCCCAACGCATCGCGTTTTTAAGCGAGGTCATTGCATGCGCACAGCGGCCCTCATTGCCATGTTCTGTATAAATCAATAAATCAACTTTGCGTCCTTCCATGGTTGTGAAAGTGTCGGCAATACAAGCGAGATCTCCGGCAACCAAAGCAAATAAATAAGATGGTTTTTTATAAGGATCTTCCCAACATACCCAGTGTCGTCCAGCATCTGCTTCTCCTTGGGCTATCAAATTACCATTGGATAACAATAGGGGGTATTTTGCTTTATCTGCGGTAATGCGTGTTTTATACACCGTCAACACATCTGGTCTATCCGGAAAAAAGGTCATATCTCGGAAACCTTCCGCTTCGCATTGCGTGCAAAAAATACCATTGCTGCGGTACAAACCCGATAGCTCCGTGTTTTTATCCGGATATAAACGCGTCACTATTTCTATGTGCGCTTCTGTTGGGCACTGTAAAATACGCAGAGCGCCGGCTTCCATCACATACCGATCTGCCGATAAAGGGCTCCCCTGCATCTGTAGAGAAACGCATTCAAGATCATCTCCGTATAACACTAGGTCACCAACAACCTCACTACGGACCCACATCTCTGTTTTTAATAAGGTATGCGTTTCAAACAACTCGAAATCTAAAAAAACGCGATCGATGCTATGGGTAAATGGAGTGTAGTCTTTACGATAAATAATTTGAGATTTGTTAAAAAGATCCACTTTTTTTCTCCATTTATTTTATATCGGTATATACTGATAGTAAGAATATCAAAAAAGGAAGACTATCATGGACACACATGATTTTCTAGCAGATTACACCAAGCGCTATTTGGAAGATACCGAAGAAGAACTCAGCCTTTCTGAATATTTAGAACTCTGTCGAGAAGACCCCAGCGCCTACGCAAATCCGGCGGAAAGATTGCTTATGGCTATCGGGGAGCCTACACCCGTCGATACCCGTCATAACCCCGTACTGTCTCGCCTCTTCTCCAATAAAGTGATTCAACGCTATGACGTATTCAGTGAATTTTACGGCATGGAAGAGCCTATTGAACAAATCGTTGGCTTTTTAAAACATGCGGCCCAAGGTTTAGAAGAAACCAAACAAATCCTGTATCTTTTGGGGCCTGTCGGTGGAGGAAAATCTTCTTTGGCCGATCGCTTAAAAGAACTGATGGAAAAAGTGCCTTTTTATGCGCTCAAAGGTTCTCCCGTCTACGACTCTCCTTTATCGCTCTTCCAAACCGAAGAAGATATTGCGCTCGTGCAAGAACGCTACCAAATTCCTAAGAGACATATAGGACATGTGCTGTCACCCTGGGCTGCCAAACGTTTACAAGAATATCATGGTGACATCAGTAAATTTAAGGTGGTCAAATTAAAGCCGTCTCGTTTAAAACAAATTGCCATTTCAAAAACAGAGCCTGGCGATGAAAACAACCAAGATATCTCTTCTTTGGTCGGAAAAGTAGACATTCGAAAACTAGAAAGTTTTGCACAAAACGATGCCGATGCTTATAGCTTCTCTGGAGGTCTGTGCCGTGCTAATAGAGGATTGCTTGAGTTCGTCGAAATGTTTAAAGCGCCGATAAAAGTTTTACATCCCTTGCTCACGGCGACACAAGAGGGCAATTACAATTCAACAGAAGGCCTCTCTGCCATTCCTTTTGAAGGGATTATACTCGCGCACTCCAATGAATCAGAATGGCATGCTTTTCGTAATAACAAAAATAATGAAGCCTTCATTGATCGTATCAACATTGTAAAAGTACCCTATTGCTTACGTGTCTCAGAAGAAATACGCATCTATCAAAAACTGCTGGACCACAGCTCTCTGAATGCTGCACCCTGCGCACCAGGCACACTGGATACGCTGGCAAAATTTGCGGTACTGACGCGTCTCAAAGAAACCGAAAATTCCAGTATTTATTCCAAGATGCGTGTCTATAATGGTGAAAGCCTAAAAGATACTGATCCCCAAGCAAAATCTTACCAAGAATACAAAGATTTTGCCGGAGTAGACGAAGGGATGAATGGCATATCCACCCGCTTTTCTTTTAAAATTCTGTCTAAAGTATTTAACTTTGACCATAGTGAAATTGCGGCAAATCCCGTACATTTATTGTATGTGCTCGAGCGTCAAATTGAGCAAGAAGCGCTGCCTAAAGAGGTTTATGATAAATATGTCAATTTTATCAAAGAACACCTCTCTCCCCGATATGTTGAATTTATTGGGAAAGAAATACAAACCTCTTATCTCGAATCCTACTCTGAATACGGACAAAATATCTTTGACCGTTATATCGTGTATGCAGATTTCTGGATACAAGATCAAGATTATCGCGATCCCGACACTGGCGAAATTTTTGACCGCAGAGCGCTCAATTCAGAACTAGAAAAAATTGAGAAACCTGCGGGCATATCTAATCCCAAAGACTTTCGCAATGAGGTGGTTAATTTCGTGCTACGTGCACGCGCCAACAATCAAGGTAAAAATCCTG
This sequence comes from Legionellaceae bacterium, assembly GCA_030696465.1. Classification (GTDB taxonomy): domain Bacteria; phylum Pseudomonadota; class Gammaproteobacteria; order Legionellales; family Legionellaceae; genus JAUYSE01. The sequence continues at coordinate 2,976 of JAUYSE010000081.1, read as the reverse complement.
CGTGGAACAGTTACGAAAAATTACGCACCGTCATCGAGAAAAAAATGTTTACCAATACGGAAGATCTCTTGCCCGTCATTTCTTTTAATGCCAAAGCATCTGAAGAAGACAAGAAAAAGCATGAAGATTTCATTGCCCGAATGGTAGAAAAAGGATACACCAGAAAACAAGTGCGTTTACTCTGTGAATGGTACTTGCGAGTGAGGAAATCTCAGTAACTTAGCTTGACGTCGACCTTTCACTCTGAGGTCGACTTTCCGCGGTTTATCCGCGGAATCCCGTGAGTATTCCTGGATCCCTCGGATAAACCACGGGAAGTAGGTATTAAGCAGTCATTATAGTAGGAGCAATCGCTATGTCGCAAATCATTGACCGACGTCAAAACACTAAAAAAAGCGCCGTCAATCGTCAACGATTTCTCCGTCGCTTTAAAAACCAAATTAAAGAAGCCCTCTCCGATGCGATGCAAAAAAGGAGTATTACCGATATCAACCGCGGAGAAAAAATCACTCTCCCTACTCGCGATTTATCTGAACCCCAATTTGAAAAAGGCGCTGGTGGAGAAAGAGAAATCGTTATCCCCGGCAACAAAGAATTTCGCGTCGGCGACAAAATTCAAAAACCACTGAATAAGGAACAAGCCGGCTCTGGCGAAAATGCGAGTAACGATGGCGAAGGCGTAGATGAATTCTTGTTTGAACTCTCCCGCGAAGAGTTCCTCAACATCTATTTTGATGATCTTGAATTACCACTCTTGATCCGTAAGGCATTAGGCCCCATGCAAGAGAGTAAATCTGTCCATGCCGGTATTAGTCGTGTGGGCACCCCAACCAATATTCATGTTGTACGGACGATGAAACAAGCGATTACGCGACGACTCGCACTCCGAGGCATCTTGCAAGCGCAATTAAATGAAGCACGCGAACAATTGAAGACCCTCAGTGATCCTGAAGAAATAAAAGCATTAGAAGAAAAGATTGCACAGCTAGAAAAAAGACGCAAAATCATCCCTTTTATTGACACCGTTGATGTACGCTACAGCAATAAAGTTCGTATGCCCATGCCCTCTACCCAAGCTGTGATGTTTTGCATCATGGACGTATCGGGTTCTATGGATGAAGCCAAAAAAGATATCGCCAAACGCTTCTTCACCTTACTCTATCTATTTCTTACCAAAAATTATAACAAAATTGAGCTCGTATTTATCCGTCATCATACCAGCGCAAAAGAAGTGGATGAAGAAACTTTCTTTTACTCCCGAGAAACTGGCGGTACGGTGGTATCAAGTGCCTTAGAATTGTCTTTAGAGATTATAGAAAAACGCTACCCTCCTCAGGCCTGGAATATTTATATTGCCCAGGCGTCAGATGGTGATAACTGGAATGCTGACTCCCCTTATTGCCAAAGCTTATTACAAAGCAAAATCATACCCTTAGTGCAATATTATGCCTATGTTGAAATTATGCCACGTCATCATCAAAGCTTGTGGCAAGCTTATGAGGAAATTAAACACCAACACAAAAATTTTGCCATGCAACAGATAGAAGATCTCAATCAAATTTATCCCGTGTTTCGAGAACTCTTTAAAAGGAAACACAAATGAGCACTCGAAAAAAACCCCTCTCTACTGGATCCGAATGGACGATGGACCAATTAATCGACTATGATAAAGCCATTGGTCAACTCGCCCGTGATTTCCGACTCGATACTTATCCGAATCAAATTGAAATCATTACCGCCGAACAAATGATGGATGCCTATGCCACCGTTGGCATGCCAATTGGCTACCACCACTGGTCTTTTGGCAAACATTTTATGAATGTTGAAAAAAATTATCGCCGCGGTCAAATGGGACTCGCCTATGAAATGGTTATCAATTCAAACCCCTGTATTTCCTATTTATTAGAAGAAAACAGTATTGCACTACAAGCACTGGTGATAGCACATGCCTGTTATGGTCATAATTCTTTTTTTAAAAATAACTATTTATTCAAAATGTGGACGGATGCAGAAGCGATTATTGACTACTTAGTCTTTGCCCGACAATACATTGCCGAATGTGAGCAACGTTATGGTATAGATGCGGTAGAAAACTTACTGGATGCCTGCCACGCATTAAAAGACCAAGGCGTCGATAAATATAAACACCCCGCGCGTTTATCCTTACAAGAAGAAAAAATCCGCCAACAAAATCGAGCCATTTACTTACAATCGCAAGTCAATGAATTATGGCGCACTATTCCCCCCCATTTAGGACAAATTCCACAGGAAGCGAACAAAGTATTTCCTGAAGAACCTCAAGAAAATATTTTATATTTTCTTGAAAAAAATGCGCCACTCCTCGAGCCGTGGCAAAGAGAAGTAATTCGCATTGTGCGTAAAATTGCTCAATATTTTTATCCACAAAGCCAAACAAAGATTATGAATGAAGGATGGGCAACCTTCTGGCATTACACGCTGATTCAAGCCTTATATGATCAAGGCTTGGTTACCGATGAATTCATGCTGGAGGTTTTACAAACACATACTAATGTTCTAACGCAACCTGCCTATGATCAACGATCTTTCCAAGGCACTAATCCTTACGCTTTAGGTTATAAAATATATGGGGATATCCGCCGTATTTGCGAAAACCCTAGCGAAGAAGATTGCCTATGGTTCCCGCATCTTGCGCATACGGATTGGCTCAGCAGCATTGATGTCTCCATGCGCAATTTTAAAGATGAAAGTTTCATAGAACAATATCTATCGCCTCGCCTAATCCGCGAATTTAAATTTGTACAACTCGTGGATGTTGCAGAAAAGGATTATCTAGAAGTGCGTGCTATTCATGATGAAGATGGGTATCGAGATATTCGTGCGGCACTTTCTCGTCAATATAACCGTGGGATTATTCAACCTGATCTGCAAATTCAATCGGTCGATATCAAGGGCGATCGCGCTTTAACGTTACAATATATACAAAGACAAGGCGTT
>JAUYSE010000072.1 GCA_030696465.1 Legionellaceae bacterium | reverse complement strand
AGGAAGATCTTAGCTCACACAGTTGGCATTGTAATCAATAAAATGCTTGGAAACCCTCCATTGCAATTTGAGAAGTTGGGTGTAGCTTAGGACTTTAGTGAAAGTCGAACATCGCGTTATGTATATAAATTCCTATTAACGCATTGCCCTTATTATAACTTTTCTCTATTTCATAGAGCACATATTTTCTTGTACTAGTTTCTTGTCCTATTAGCACTATTGTTATCGATGTCCCATGTATCTGAGTGTCTATCCATTTTTTAATATTTGAATCACCTTGTCTCATAACGGTCTCCCATGCAGCGGCATCAACAAAATCGCTCTGTGCATAAGTTGTGGTAATAACATTGCAATTTCTAATCTGAGAGACACGCCATACATCTCTTTGGAAATGAAAGCTAAAAAAAACTTTTCTCTGTGTAAATTGTTTTAGCATAAAAAATACTCAATAAATAACATGATACCCAAGAGCATCAAATAAAATAATGATAACGTTTTTGACAGCAAGGACTTACCCCAATCATTTTTCGCGCAACTAAGCTGGCTGGTATCCATGGAGAAATCTATTTCTGACTCTTGGCGCTGTCTGATAATATCGTAAAGTGCTCGAAAGCGTCTTTCTTGTGGGAGATAATATGCATCAAGCGCCCAAAACATTAATATTGGAAAATAAGCGATGCTTATATATATTTTATTTAAATTGCTTGAAAAAACGGCGAACAAGGCCGCGATTAATGTTATAGCCCAACCTTTAAGCAAAAAAGAGTTCTGAGCCATTCTGCTAATAACATTTTGTATAAATTCTAAATGCCTCTGTTTATTTTCCATCAGTTATAACCACTACCAATTAAATAAGTTCATATCTTAAATGAAGAGCGGGCTTGATAGTAGTATGTAATATTCTTATTGGATCCCCGCTTAACTCTCTTCCTCAAGTATATATTGAACGATGCAAGAATTATTGAAAACAGATTAAAGCCGTATGTTTAGAACCAAACGACCCAACCAAACTTCGACACATGTTCGACACAAAAATAATGCTGATTTCCACGAACACTATTAAACCATTGCTGTGACTGGTGCCGTTGATGTGAATCGAACACACGACCTATTGATTACGAAACCGAGATCGTGCTACTAACTACCATCAACCACAACGAATAGTAGCAATAAAATCAATATATTGAAAGAGTCACTCTGTTACCATTCGTTACCATTTTTTGCTGTTTTTTACAGTCTCGTGCCACTAGAGTGCCACTAAATAATTACTTTTTTGTTTTAAACAATCTTCTAATTGTTGGTAACAATCCGATGTTTTAGAATTTTGATATGGCATTTTACCAATTTTTTCTGCTGCAATTTTAAATCTAGTTAAAAAATCGTTTCATACGAGGAAAATATAGAATCTGCAATATCCGCTATTACATTGCTCGAGGAGGCAAAAATATTTTTTGAAAAAAATATCAATCCGATAAAAAACAGCAAGGTTTTCATAAAAATCCAATTTCACTCTAACATCTAAAAATTAGATTGTTTATTTTTGTTGTTACTATCACAATCATCTTATAAGGACAGATACCACCAAGTCGCCCACAATAATATCAACATGGGATTATTTAACCAAAACAACATTGCGCGAAAGTTCAAAAATATGTCATACTTGAGACTCAAACGCATGCCTATACATGAATATAAAGCCTGTTTTTGCGCATAAACAAAAACTCAATATCCAATAACCTCATAATAACAATAAACATGGACTTGTTAAAAAGTGACTCTCTATGGGGTTGAGTATTGTTAACAATTTATAAATTAAGGCGATCTTATGAAAAAAATAATTTTTTTGGTACTTTATCTTATCGGATTTACTTTGCCTTCATTTGCAGAAACAATGCCTGATGGTCAAATTATTTTAAATTGCCCTAAAGAAATACAATGTATGGTGGATAATATAATTGATACGTGTTATCTACATGATAATTCTTATGAAATATGGGATCGTACGTCTCTCCATAATTATGGTCATACAGTCAAAGGACTTTATAAATTTAAAGGATCTTTTTCATTTTTTTATCAGCGCGGGCATGTCGCTAAACATAGTGAGTCAGCTCAAACTAATGGCTTAACATCATCTATTCGAGACAACTGTATATACAGCAATACCGATAATTTAGGGGTAGAACGACTAATTGGTTTAAATCCTCGATATGGTTTTTTAGAACCATTTTTGAATGCAACCTCTCAATGGAGTATTGTTGGTATCGTTGAAGATTCTTATGAAAGCACCTGCTTGTCTGAGAATCCAAGCTTATGTCCTTTAATGAAAACCCCAGGAATTACTTATATAGCTAATAAAAATAATCCGGGTTATTTTAAATGCTACTATGACGAAAACAACCCTAACCATTATGACACAGAAGCAAGTTATAGTAATTTGTTATCTACATGCGGAGTTACATCTGGATGTAAAATTGATGTTGCAATTCCGGATGGTGGTTGGCCATATAAAAAAATAGGAACTGTCACTGTTGACATAACCATACCTAATTTTGTAAAAATAGTTAGCATTGATACAGAACCATCTTCCAATTGTACTCTCAAGAAAAAAGATCCTTTTAATGCCATTTATTGTGAACCCAAGAAAAAATCAGGTGTCATCAATTGATAGGTTTTATACTTATTAACCAAACTCTAACACTAGTTTGAGACTTTCTTTGAGTATCTGGCGCACATCCTTTCTAAAAGCTTTGACTGTGGTAGTTGTTCGTCCATGAGTTACAGCGTAAGTATTACCTTTAGGCGCCCCACTACCTCTGCCGCAGCCATGTAGGCGACAGCGCGTCTTCTCTTTAACAGCAGGCGATTGGCAGGAGGTGCCACGTCGTGTCTTGGCGCCACAACGAGGGGCGCTATTAAAAGGATAGTATTTTTCTCCGTTACATGGGGTAGTTTTCATATTTTAGCTTTCTCAAAGGGAACACTGCCCCCGTTTATGCTTCCAATGACTGCTTGACCGCCATGGGAAATATCAACACGCTCGACAACAATTTTCTGTGTGCCTCCTCCCTGAAGCTTCGCTAAAAGAGTCGCTTGCTGTACAAAGGTATTGGCCAATTTTATGGAGGAATTCAGATAATACTGACTTATTTCACTGTGAGTAAGATTATTTGCCATAACCATACAAGTGTGCTGAAGTTTATTAATTCCAAGCATCTGTGAAGCTAACATCGTTTCCAATCCACCATCCGCATGTAACGCAGAAAACCCTATTTCACTTTTATTTTTAGCTTGTTCCAGATCAAATTCATCGTCTCTCATCTTGTCACTTGTCGCCAAAGCATTTTGGTGAATCATATTTTTTATAAATTTACTTTCAGCCTCTGATTTTATGGACACACTTGATTTAAGATTTTGTTTTTTCATGCTATCTCCTGATATAGCCAAGCTGTTTTCATATTACCATACCCCTCTCTCTCTTTAAGAATGGATTTACAACAATTTTCAGATATAAAATTAACTCAATTATCACCTATTTTTTCTCGTATACTCTCAAAGTGCGCACTGACAAAACTGACAAAAATAGAGATTGTCAGTTTTGTCAGTGCGTATATGGAGCAATTTTCAATTTCAACTCGAAGCCCATTCATACATAATTTTAGGGCGACCGTTTGTATCAGAAACATCTAGTGTCCCTACAACAATATGGCCATAATCAAGAAGCCAATTTAACGCCTCATTTATCGTTTTAATGTTATCTAATCCAGACCAACACTTACGTTGAACATCACGAGTAGTAAATGAACTAGGTAGTTTCTCTCTGCGAGACAAAATTAATCGCGCGCCATCAAGACTTTGGTTGGTAGCAAGGCTATACAATCTCCTAGCATGACTCAACAAATACTCAGCCCAATCTAATGCGCGGGATGTCGCTTCAACACCTACTTCTTGACGACCACCATCAATTATTTCAAACAACAGCGCCAGACCAGCAATAGTTTGTGGCATTTTTAACATATGACTTTCAAGTGCTGGGTGTACATCACTCTCACGAGCAGTTAATTGGATTTCTTTCATCCATTCAATAAAAATAGTTTGCGCATCTGAAGAGAATCGTAAGCCAAGCGGCTCCCCATCATGCGCATTAAATTGTAGGCCACGTAATGTTTCAAAAACCTCATCGTATTGAGCCTTAGCCTGCTTATTGGGCACTCGATCAATCCACTCCCATTTTCCAAAGTCGTCCGGCCATATTGCCATTTGAAAACGCTGTATTAAACCATCATCAGAGGTTCCTCTCAAAGCATCCCGGACTAACATTGCTATTTTGCTGGGCTGAATACCGCCTATGATACTGAGTGTACAATTTTGAATATCAATCGTACCTCGTCCAATACGGTCATAGGTGTAATGTCCGTTACCGTCAAAACATTCTAAATAGAACGCACGATCGGATTGAAACTCCTCTTTTGAGATCTTAGACAACCATCCGGACAGCTCATCACGAACGAGGATCAAACCATTTGGATTTTCATTTAATAACTCGCCAAGCTTTTCTACACTAGGATCATTTACCAATAGTCTTTGTCGTACCGGAGGAGCATCGCTATTTATAAACTTCAAAGCTTCTCTTGCCTCTTTACGGTTTGAAGCTTTAAGTGCTTTCTTTGCTTTGTTTTTTGCTTCAAGCTTTTCCAACTCTACTAATTGGCATTCTTCCTCATAGTTTTTTACATCCTCTTCAAATTGCTCCTTTGCCTTATTCTCAAATTGACGTAAAGGCTTAAGAGCCTCTTTCATACTAGGGCTTTTCATCGCCGATGGCCTACCGATGATAGCTCCCCATTGGTTGGGAGTTACAGACCAGTCATCAAATTGCTTAGGGTAAATTAAAACCTTACGGCCCAATAAACCTGAAAGTCCAATGATTGCTGCCACAGCAACAAAATCAGGCAAACTCTGCTGACGATCAGCAACATCAAAAATATAGTCTCTAATCGCGCACGGTAACATCTCAGCTTGCAGTGGCAGCACACTAGGACGCGCCTCAGGTAGTGTCACTGACGTTAAAGATGCTTGAGTTTTATTACTGAATCTTTTATTGTACTCATCGACGGTACGCCCATCTGGAGCTATTGTAAGCTGAGAGGCTCTAATAATCGCATCACGCTCAGAAAGCCCTTCTTTCACGCGCATAAGATCAAAAGCATCATGATATAATCCATCATTCAATTGGTCATTATGAAAAGAATAAAGACGGTTGTTTTTAACAATAATCCCAGCAACACCGCTACTTGAATCTGGGGATAACCATTTCTCATAATCTTTTGTTACCAAAACACGCTTGAAACCATATTGAAGCAAAAGATCTTGCATTCTATATTGCTCATTAAACAAGTGTATAGCTGATAGCGCTCCTCCTAAAGTTTGATATTTTCTTCGTACAGAGAAAACCTTATCCTCCGGTAAAAATACAGGTTCTATCACCGGAATAGACCCGCCTTCCAAGTAATCTAAATATAATATTTCAATATTCGTATCAATCGGCTTTCTAGGGAAATACCAGGGCTGCGACCAAACAGAGTTCTCTTTTGCATTGGCCAAGAGCACTCCATCCAGTTGCTCATTGAGAAAAGAAATAAACGTATCAATAGTCGGGCTTAACTCATCGCATTTGTAAGGTCTATTTGTAACTAGTAAAATTCTGTATCGATGGCCTTTGTCTCCAATATAGTGTGAATATGAGCCATATAACACATGCCCAACCCCTTTATCCCTCAATATCTGGCTTACTATCAATGGATCAGGTGCGCCATCCACCTCTTGACCACTACTCTCCAAGTGTTTATCACAGTCAATAATAAGCAAGCTGGCTAAGCCATCAGTATTTACATTGGATCTGTCTTTACAACGTCCATTTGCCTCCTCTTGTAAGTTAGTTCTCAAAAAATGGCTTCCATCCTTCTTACCTATTGAACAACTAATTTTAGTTAAAAAAGAGCCTCCTGTTATATTTTCAAAACCTCCAATTTGATGAACAGCATATTCTGATGATGCCACTTTAATATCATTTATTTTTGTTATAAAATTAGACATGTTGAGTCCTTGTAAAAATGGGGGTATGCGCCCCCATTGTCTTTATTTTTATTCATCGCTCTTTGTGTTAAGGGCGGTGGCTTTTTCAAGTTTTTTGATAGCTTGTTGCCTACGACGATTACCCACAATGAACTTCATTTCAGCACGCTGTAATTTTCTCAACATTGGATCTTGATAACGCCTTATTTCGTCCGCTAACATGTAGTAATTACAGGTTCGATCTATGTTTTTTTCACTACTCTCAATAGGAATAAAACGTTGATTACGAAGTGTGGAAATCCAAGAGTGCAATGAGCCATTATTAAAATCCTTTCGATTTAATGTCTGCCCTCTCAGTAATGCCTTTAAGACAGTCATGACTATGTCACTATTTTTATTGCTCATGCTCCGTACTCCCGTAACCATTCAAAAAATTTCTCTTCGTCAATGAGGATTCTTCGTCCATTACGTAAAATGGCACCAAATTTTTTTAGTCCATTTGAATCAGCATGAAAGATACGATCTCTTATGCCTCCGTGAGTAAAAGCGGGATATTTTTCACAAAATTGATTAACAGTGGATAAAGGAGGGATTCGATTTTGACTTAACATAATTCACCTATATCAGGATTGTGGAGAATGGCCACTCGTTGTGGCCGCCTGAGGAGAATTATGATTTGTATAAATTAAGCGATGTCCCAATAAGGTTGTAATTTACCCGATTAAGCCTTATTCGGTTTGTTTTCAAGATGTTTTTCAGCGGCATTTCTTAGCATAACTCTTATCTTATCATCACTAAGTTTCAAACCATGCGTATCTAATCTACTACTAAAACCATTTTTATTTGAACCCGTAGTAGTATTTACTGAATTCGTTGGACTATAACCAAGCTCAATTGCAAGACCAAGATAAAGTTTTTCTGCTGAGTTGATACATCTTGGATCTTGGGGTTTTTGATCTTGGTCTCGAACTTCAACTTTTCTTAAAATCTCATTAGGCAAGGTCCATTCTTTCCCCTTAGCATATTTAATTAAATTTATTAACGTAAATTGATAATTTCTGTCCTCAAGTGGAATATCGTAATTACAGTCTTGTGTTGCTGAAATTGGTCTAAACAAATCTAAAATTACAGCCTCAGTTATTCTTTTTTGAAAGAAAGCCTCATCTTTACCGGGATTAAAAGCAGATAATAATCTAGAAAATTCATTTCGTGACAAAATGTCTCTGTCTATGAATTGATTTAAAAGATCAGACCTTTCTCTGGCATCAGACTTTGCTGGCCTGTAGATAGAATATACTGTTATACCCTTTGAGAGCGCCCATTTAATAAGATATACCGCCTCATATTTAGCATCCAGACCGAATCCTTCACTAACTTTTGTCTCTTTTGTCGTTTTCCATGAGAGCTCTTCTCCTAATCTCTTAATTTTTTTATAAAATGCTTTAAAGTCATTATTGGTCAAATTTAAATAAGCATTGTTATGAGCACCAACATCAAGTGGCTCATATCCAGCAGCCAAATAGATGAATTCGTTTAAAGTTACCAATAAAACATTATTCCAAAAACTATAATCTGCTTTTTTTAACTCCATCTGTTCAAAACTACTCATTTCACACCCCCAAAGATCTTATCATTCATACTGCGAACCACTGAACTAATGTGACTATCACTAAGATGCGAGTACCTCTTTGTCATCTGAACGGTTTTATGTCCCAGCACCTCCATCAGATCACGCTGGGTTGCACCGTTCATGGCAAGATAACTCGCACAGCTATGTCTTAAATCATGAAATCTAAAATCACCGATTCCGGCTTGTGTTATAGCCACTTCCCAAGGTCGTTTTATATCAATCGCTTTTGTGCCGTCCTTACTTGGAAAGATGTAATCACTATCAAGTCGGAGGATCTTCATTTGATTAGCTAAAACATCATGCGCATGACCAATAATCGGTACACGTCGACGTTCTTTATTCTTGGTTTTATCGAGAATTACAAAACCATCTTTTAAAAAAACATCGCGCCTTTTTAAATTTAATAGCTCTCCCTTACGCATACCCGTCGATAACGCAAGTACGATTATTGCGTAGAGCTGTTTATTACTGGATTTCTGACAGGCGCTAAGAAGAGCGGTACGCTCATCATCATCCAAGTAGCGAACCCGCCCTTGATTTTCTGAATGACGTTTAATTTTAAGAAGAGGATTCGACTCTAACCATTCCCATACATTCACTGCAGTACTTAAAACATGCGATAGAGCCGCTAAATAACGGTTTACTGTGGCCGTAGTGCGTTTTTCGCCTCGATTGGTTGATCCCTTTGCCAGCTCATCTCGCAGTGAGTCAATGACTTGTACAGTGAAGTCTGCTAATACATAGTAACCAGCCCGAACTTTCCACCACGCAAGTTGATTTTTCTGTGCCGCTCGTATCGAATCTGATTTATGAGGAAGTACACTTTCAATGTACCGATCAATGAGCTCTGCTATCGTTCTTTTTTTAGATTCGGCTGTTTTAAAATGGCGGCCCTCATGGATAGCAGACTCAATACTGCTTGCCCACTTTCGAGCATCGGTTAACCTATCAAATATAGCCGATTCAGGCTGCTTCCCTTTTAACCGCACTCTTGCAAGATATTTAACCTTACCATCTCTTGCTACTCTTTTTTCTATCGATGCCATACCAAACTCCTTAGATGGAGATTGGCAACTGATATGCTATAGTTACATCAGTCACCATTAGCCCCGTAACGGTTAATGTTGATTAGGGTTGATGGTTGCCGCCATCAACCCACCCTGCTCACAGAGACTACAAGAAACCGCAAAAAACTACAACTACTGATATCTAATCATAGTGCCAAAATAATAAACATAAGTTAATTCAAGAAGTTGTATGACTGACAACTGATTTAGTGGCAATCTAGTGTCATTAGGCTTAAAAAATCATAGAGATGTATGCAAAATAAGAACAATATAGAATAGAAGACCCAGTATTTATAATGTACCTGGATTTGAAAATAATCTGATCGAACTACTTAATGTGTAAACAAATGGGGGATTTTGACGACGATTAGTTGTGGTTTACTGCCACTACAGTGCCACTAGAATTTTTATTCTCTTCGATTAATCGCTATAACTATTTGATTTTACTAATGCCGTTGAGGTGAATCGAACACCCGACCTATTGATTACGAATCAATTGCTCTACCAACTGAGCTACAACGGCATTTGACAGTAAATTATAACTCAAATACTACGCCTAATGTCCAGTCCCCTGTGTATTTTTGTTCGTAATAAGTCATCGTCTCCGAACCGGCAAATCCGTAACCATTGACTAATAAGCTATAGTAATAAGAGCCTAATGCACAGTGCGCATACAAATAAGTATTTTTAGGATCTGTCATGGAAATACTATCCCACGAAGACTGACAAAAATGACGTTGTGTCGCATTTAATAGTGCCTGTGAACTCCACACATACCCGTAAGGTTGCAACGCTGGGCTTTGTGCAAAATAAGAAGCGCCCCCTAACATTTGCCATTCAGACGCTTGGCTTTGTGACAAACTTATCGTTTGTGAGACCTTATGCATATTTAATAAAGGACGTAGATGTTCCGCACAAGCAGCTGCATCGCCCTGCCCTTGTTGTCCATTCGACAAAGGATAACCCTCTGAAAAACAAGTAGGTTCATCTAAAATTTGATTGAGTACTTGATTTTGTCCTAAGCCTAAAAAACTGGTAGAAGACACCGTAAAATGATGCGAGGGAGTATCTAACTCATGCATCGGAGCAGCTGATTGCGACTGCATAGAAGGATTAACCTCAAAAGCAATCTGGGTAGAAGCACCCCCAATATCCATAATACCGGCACTGCCCTGGCTTTGCGCGTTAAAAGTACCACGTTGATAATTCACGGTTAGCCATGCGAACCAACCTTCATCCGAACCTGAAATTGTTTTTGCACGCACCAATGACAAGCTTTTCTGTCCCGCAAACGATCTTTCTTTAAATTCTTTTTTTAATACACGATATAATGCTTGCTGACTAGCTTCTGGTAATAAACGCATACCTGCCGTCGCATAAAAATAAACCGGCACTTTTTCTGCAACAGGCATTCCCGTCAACAATTGTTCAATATATTGGTGAATAACTTCAGGACGTGCCTCTAAGGTAGAGAATCCTGGGTTTACTTTTTTAGACCATAATTCTTGAATAACACTCGGGACATTCCCTTCCGCTTTTTCATATTCATACAAATGCGCGCGCGACCCAGAACTGCCTGCATCAATGACCATTACACAAGGATGTTGCTCACATGCAGCAAATCCGACTGGAATTCCAACGCTCATCAAAAACAATATACTATATATTTTTTTGCGCATGCTACGAACTCTCCTTGCATTTTTGTGGACATTTTACCAGAATACCCGGGTGTACGTCCAACCGTAGCTCACTCATGGAAATTTTTTGCTTTGTTGCTGGCGTGGTATTTTACTACAGCCATTCTTTTTGGGCGCTGCTCCCTTTATGCAGCGTTGGTATTATTGGCTTTCGTTTTTATTTATGGATAGCCTGGGGATTTGGCTGCCTATTAGCTGGCTGGCATAGCGCATCCGAATTACCACAAAATATGCCAACCGGTTCAAAGATACCCATAAGCAACATCACAGGGATTGTCAGCTCTATCCCTAAAATGAACGGACATCGCATCCGTTTTGAGTTTGAAATACAACAATTAAAAAATCATCCCGCCAAAGCCCATATTTGGCTGGGTTGTTACCATCGCTGCCCCAATCTACACGGCGGAGAACGCTGGCAACTACAAACCAGTATAAAATACCTCCCCGCCCCCAATCAATATCGTCACCCACAATGGGTTGGCTACATCCACCCAGAACAATCAAAATATATAGCCCCCGCCTCTGGGCTCTATCGCATGCTGGCCCTCAGAGATTATCTTGCCAGACGCTATCTGCAAGCATTCCCCCCAGAAAATAACAGTGTGGGTATTTTACAAGGCTTAACTTTGGGGATTGGGAATGCGATTCCCAGCGAGCAATGGGACTTATTCAGAGAAACAGGCACCACGCATTTAGTCGTTATATCGGGTGAGCACATTGCCTTTATGGCAGGGATTATCTACAAAATCATTGATAAAAGTTGGCGACGCTGGCCTCGAGCTTGTATGTTGCTTCCAGCACAGCGTATCGCAACCCTCTCGGCCATTATACTCTCAGGTCTTTACGCCTGGCTCGCCGGCTGGGGCGCCCCTGTACAACGTGCTTGGCTGGCCTTTGTGGGTATGGCCTTACGTTACTTCTGGTCGCAATACATCACGCATTGGCAGGTCTGGCGCTATAGTTTAGGCTTGGTCGTTTGTTGGGAGCCCCATGTGGTCTTTACCCCTGGTTTTTATTTTTCCTTTATGGCGGTGGCCCTACTCATTCTTGCACATCACCGCTATCGCTTCCGCGGTATTCGTTATTTTTTATGGATGCAATGTCTCTGTACGATTGTACTCATGCCTATTAGCGCCTATTTTTTTGGGTACGGCGCATGGATAGGATTACTCAGTAATTTGTGGGGAATCCCTTGGGTAAGCTTTGTCGTTTTACCTTTATCCTTGATCAGTCTTGGACTCATCGCCTGTAATTTACACTGCTGGATTTTATCGCTCACTGCTTGGTCAATCCACCTATTTTTAGAAGGATTACACTACATGGCGATGACTGCACAGTGGAATAGTAATTTTGAAAAAATATCTTTACCCGCAATGCTCGGCATGCTTTTTGCACTGTGGCTATATTTGTTATTTCCTCTTCGAGCCATAAAACCTATCATATTATTTTTATTATTAATTTGTATCATTTATATGTTATAAAAAATATAAGGTTTACGAAAAGGATTTTATCAGA
>JAUYSE010000203.1 GCA_030696465.1 Legionellaceae bacterium | reverse complement strand
GTCGCGGCTCGGATAGATCGTGCTAATTTTAATCATAAGATGCGTCTGCATTAAAATGACAATAAAATTGTCATTAAATTTCTCAAAGAACCATTTATAGTCTATAATTGCACACTATGTAGAATCTATTTAATTTCATGCGAGGACATCATGCCTACCAATACCATCTTTGTGACTTCAACCTACCCAAAATTGGCCGCAAAATACCAAAATCTTTCTAATTTACCGTGGATTTTAGAAAGCATCACCACTCAGTTCTCGCATATTTTTAATATAGAGGCACTAGAGGAGTGCGTGGGCACCTCTGAGGAATCTGAGCGATATTTCGCTTTGTTTGATGAGTGTGTACAAAAAGTCGCGACTACTGGCGAAAACTTCTTCGATGCGGATTCTATTACCAAAGAATTGGCACCCTTTCTATTCAAAAAAATGAAAGAGCCTGGGTGGAGCAAAGAAGCATTCGTCACTTTTGACACCACAAACCCCTCTAAAAGACAAATGGGGTTTTGTGAAAAATTTTATAATAATGCTTTAGTCTCTAATTTAAGTAAAAAAGAAGACCTCGAGCAATATGCCTTTCACACTTTGGATATGTTAAGAAGTGCGCAGTGTTATAATACCCCTCAACACCCCACACAAGTGGTTGAATTACAACATCTAGCTTTGTTAAACACCGATCCCACTATCAGTGGAAGTCTTTTTAATACAACAGCTGGAACCACGTCCGCCTTATTTATACGCTGCACCCCCAAAAAGAATAGCACCCTACCTCAGTGGATGACGCTCTATAAAAATAAAAAAAATGAAATTTGTGTTTATAGTGAGTCTCCTATCGAAGAAAGTGATTGGGGCTTACTGAATACCTTTTTACAATCAAAAGGAATAGAGCCTGAGTCTATCATCCGTGAAGGCATGATAGCAGGATTATCAGTCTCTTCTGGCATGCGCGCAGTCACTAAATGGAATGATCAAGTCGGTGGCGCAGGCTTTAGCTTGGAAGCCGATTATCCTTCTTTGTTGGTAGAGTGGGCTTGGCTTATATCAGACAGTAAAAGCCAAGCGCCAACTACTATCCCCACAAAATATCGAACAAATCTTGCATCCTTTGGTTGGTCGCGTTTCCAACAAACGATGACCCAACGCAAGACTCCTACCTCATTTTCATTAATGGATGTCTGTGCTCCAGCCATTACTGATGGCGCCTATAATAAACACCTACAAATGCGTAGCTATAATTTAGGCTTAGATTGGTTGTTAGCAGATAATGAGATCAAATTACTCACCCTTGACGAAACTCAAGGGAAAGTGACTTTAACAATACCTGACGATTTAGTGGTCACCGATTCGAACGTTACTCTTTCTAATGGATCAAGTTTTGGCATGGTTTTCAATAAAACACAACCTAGCCTTGGAATGAGTTATGCAACAAAATCTAAATATGGTTTTGGACATTCTTTCCTAACCAAACGCACACCAAACAGCCCATCCACTTTAGAAAATACCGCCGCCGGCATGGTACTGCACGTATTCCGGGCCTGCGCAAAACAAAAAACTCTCAGTATTGATTTGCCCCTTCAATGGTCTTTAAATCAGGAAGAAATCGCACTCATTACCCTGCTCATGGAACAAAACCCCTTCGTCTGTGAGTTGGAGGTTGCTAATAACCACCCCGATCTCATGCAAATACGCAATAGCTTACAACATGTATTTGCCAGAAATCGTTGGCTCCATCTCAATAACTACACCCCTCCTTTGCTCGCTGACTTCTGGGATGTCGCTGCCCACTATTGGGTTGCCCATGTAAAACTGAACTCCCAAACTTTAATGTCAAATGACGACTCTCAGCAAGGCGAGTTTAGACGTTGCGTCGATGAAATGGGAATTCACGGTTTAAGAGCCGTATTAAACTATTTGCAACGTGAAGAGCAAACGTTAAAAGTCGACTTTAATAAACTCTTACAAAGTAAAGAAAACCCTCCCGCTTTTTACGCGGCATGTCCCTCTCAAGATATGAAAAAATATACCACAGAACTACTTGTGTATTTACGCGCCGGCAGCTATTTCCCCTTTGCGCAATTTCACTTCCGCTTCGTGCCTGGCGTCAATAACGACATCCTTGACCTCTTAGGACAATTAAATACCCTCGATTCTTTTCAGCGCATTACCCTACAAGACTGTTTATCCGACACCAATATAGGTCATTTTTCAGGATTCTTAGATGCCGTTTTAGTCCGCTTAAATAACGATGCCTCCTGGGCTTGCCCTATCTTGGTGCCCGAACTAGAACATGCCTCGAATAAACCAGGCGTACAAGCGTTACGTAATAAATACCTCAATATCAATAATATATTGATGGTGCGTGCGCGTCGCAAAAATGAGAACGAATTAGCAAAAATCCCCCCAGTGGCTATTGCTGCCCCTGGCCTCGTCCTTGATGCTGGCGACGCCTCTAGTAGTGACGATGACTTAGATGACGAGGCACCTCCCGCGGCACAGGAGCTCAATGAGCATTTCCAGCTCGCTTTAACGGCATTAAAGGTCCCCGAATTTCCCATTAACCGGGCGGGTGGTTTAGCCTTACAAATGCAGCAACAGCAACAAATTAAACAAGAACGCAGTCGTTGCTTAGACCACGAAAATGAAAAAGGCACCGCCTATCAAGACGTCCTGCCAGCGCATCTTGTCACCTACGATACTATTGATACGGTACTAGGCGCTTATTTTGCTAAATTTGAGTCTGAACATGTTATCGATGACGAGAAAGCAGTATTAGGGCTGGGTGGGAAATCTCGTTTGCAAAACTTCTTCCATACCTGGATTAACGCCAATCCCGACGTTAACGCAAAACATATTATCCGGAAAATGACGCCCGATGCCGCTAAAATGCTGCTCAAATACCATCGTCAACTCTCTGGTGGTCTCAACCCCTATAATCTTCCAAAAGGCTTTTATACCCAACGCGATGCCGCGGGTAATTTAGTATTGGGCTATAAACCGACTATTCAATACTCAACCGATACGAACCCCCTAACCTTGCGTCTTATTGAACACATCCCTATGCCAGAGGCCCGCCCAGGCGACTTTAGACAATTTCATATGGGCGATTACCCCCATGGGAATATTGTCTGGAATCTAGCCGACTACAACCGATTAAAATTATTCTCACAGTTACAACCAGCTCCTGCCGATGGAGATAAAGACCTCGCTGACTTTTTAACCATGCATACCGGAACTATCGAGGACGAAACTGTAGCGCTTATCAATGCCCACCAACTGGTCATTAAAGACAACTGGCATCTATTCTATGCGTTATGGACCTTAAAAGGAGCTGCAGGGCTTACTGAGTTTTTTGATTTTAACCAGGCAGATACCCTACATCTTTCCCCCGCAGAAGCCACGGCTCTTTTATTAGAAAGGGTCGATGAGCCCCTAAACGCCTGGGCAAATGATATTTTTTCTACAATAGACCCTATCTTATACCCTCAAATTTCTGTGGCCCTAGGACAAGTCTATTTCAAATATGGCTCTTATGGCTTAACCCGCTTTTTAACCCCTCTGTATAATATGCAGCAACACTTGGGGGATGCATTTTTTCAAGATTTCTTGCAGGGATATCTCTTCACTTGCAACACCTTTTCGCCCTTAATGAGTGCGGATGATTTATCCACTTTCGATAAAATGACCAATTTCTTGAAAGACAACGAACCCGCCAAAGAATTGTGGGCCGTCTTTTTACGTCGGCACATGCAGGCCGTCAATT
>JAUYSE010000187.1 GCA_030696465.1 Legionellaceae bacterium | reverse complement strand
GACGGTGGCAATTCGGTATCATTGGTTATTTTAGGTAAAGCGCGGGTTTGAATTCTATACGTATTTGCCAATACAATGACGGTTTGTAATACCATGAATAAAACGCCAAAACCAGGATTTAACACAATTCCTACTAAAGCTAAAGTCAGAATAAGTGCAGTAATACAAAAATTATAGGAAAGGCTAAACCATAAATTTTGTTGAATATGTTTGACCGTTTCTTTTCCAATATTAAAAATGTGAATCAGTGGTAGTAGGCGTTTATGTGGGATGTATACACTCGGTCGGTCTTCAGAGTCTAGATTCCAGTTCGAAAAGTCGGAGTCAATCGCGACACTCATATGACTGGCTTTCATAGCGCCTTTATCATTATCAGCATCCCCTATCATGGCGATGGGATTATTGGGAGTGTTGTTTTTTACCATAAATGCTGTTTTTTGTAGCCCATCACAATTGGCATGAATATCTTCTTTAGAGACCCCCAAATCATTGAGGTAGCACAAAGCCGTTTCTATCGGCGCGCCCGTCAATATTTTTACCTTGATGTTTTTTTCTCTACATAATGCGATAGTTTTTTTGGCATCTTTGCGTACCGGATCGCGCAATACTGCCATGGCTAAGGGGACCCAAGGGGAATCGGCTGCTGCGGCACGTTGGGCTAAGAAAATCTGGTGCTGTCCGCTAGATGCACTACTTTTTTTGGTGAGGGACTGTACATCAATACCTAAAGCTTGCATGGTTTTTAGATTACCAATGACGTAGGTCTCTCCTTCAATCACGGCTTGATAACCATGATGCTCGATTTTCTGGATGTCTTGTTTAGGGAGGTCGGGGAGTGCATCCACCGAAAAAAATCGCATGATTGCTTGCGCAATAGGGTGATCAATCTTAGATTCCATGGCGGAGAATCTTGCTTTAATCGCGGTAATATTGGCCGTGTTTTCCCTATAATGCATTTCGGTGACTTCTGGGACACCAGTGGTTAAGGTTCCATTTAAATCAAACACCGCCATCTTAATTTGCGAAGCGGCCTCTATGGCCGATTCTTTGGTAAAATAGATTTCTTGATGATGTGCTTTTTTTAAAGCGCCACGCACCGCAAGGGAGGGAATTAAGGTGGTAATACAGGGACAGATGGATACTATGAATCCAATAGAGACGAGCACGCCAAATAAGGGATTGGTGAGGCATCCCACCAGTATGCCGATGAAAACAGCAAATAGGAGTGCTGCGGGGATAAAATAACGTAAGATTCGCTCAGCCTTGAGTTGAATGGGCGCTTTATTGGCACTGGCTTGTGCAATGCTTTTTTCAAAGACCGATAAATAAGAATCTTGAGGCAGATGAGTGACTTCTAATAGTAAGGTACCTTCATGAATGGTGCTACCTGACCATACTTTTTCTCCGGACAAAACTTCTCTGGGTAAGGTGCTACCATCAAAGCAGGTTTGTATGACAGAGACAGGGGTTGTATTTTTACATATACCATCAACAGGAATAACGGTTTTTGTAGGGCAACGAATTAAATCTCCTTTTTTGACTTGAGAGAGAGGTATTTTTTTCCATTGCTGTTGAGCATCTTGTATTTCTACTTCTGTAGAGAGTGGTGTTTCTTGAATGTTAGCATCTACGCCTAATTTTTTGATGACATTATTCCGAATAGAGAGACCTAAGTGCCTCCCTGCAAAAAGTAACCAAGCGGCATCCCATAACATGGGTAAGCCTAAGAAACCAAGACTGAGCCATGAGATTAATAGTAAGAAAAAACTACTGAACGCAAAAAGGGTATCCATGGTCAACTGACGATGCATCATCCATTTTTTATAAGCAGAGTAATATGAAGGCGCGCCAAGCAGTAAGACGCCGATGGTGCTAAAAATGTTGATAAATAGCATGATCCCAAATGGGAGAACGGGTACAAAAACACCCACGAGCAGGATGGTTAAACCTATCAATGTTCCAGCGATTCCTTGAAATTGATTGGAAGTGAACCGTTGCCACCAACGCTTTTTCTGCGTTTTGATGGGGGCGCAGCTCAGACCGCTTTTTTGAATCCATGCGTGGATGTCTTTTTCAGCGAGCGATGTATCGTCATCTACATAGACCTTAAGTTGTTTGTTGCCAAGTTGTATATGGTATCCCATAATATGCTTGGTTTTTTTTTCATGATCTAATTGAGTGGTGAGCGGCGTTAAGCAGTTACTGCATTTTACGCCCTCTAAATTAAAAGTATAAGTTTGAAACATGAGTAATCGACCTTATTATGCCGATTCCTTTCGGATGATCCCATTCACTTTTTCCGTTCGTGACATGATGGTTTGCATTTTTTGTGCTTCTTTAAAAGAAGTAAAGGGCCCTAGCATGACTTTATGCCATGGGATCTGTTGTTGTTGGCTCGACACTACTTGCACCTGTAGCCCTTTCGCTTGTAAAGCAGATTGCATGCGCTGTGCATCGAGGCTGCGTTGAAATGCACCGAGTTGAATATACCACTTATTGCCTGGTGTTGTATGAGGTATTGGTTCAGTAGTGTTGGTTTTTTGGGGTAAAAATGGTGAGGGCACTTTAGTCACTTCTACTTCTAACATAGAGGAAGAATGAGTGGCTGGTGAAGACGTTGGTGGTGCTGATTTTTGTGTGTGCTGAGGAATACCGGTTATTTTTTGTAGCTCAGCATATTCGGCTGCTTTGGCAGTAGTGGTGGTTGGAGTTTTGGTGGCAGCGGTTGTAGGGTTACTGAGCGGTTTATTTTCGGTAGATGTGGGTTGATTTTGATCTTGTGCCAATAGCGTATAAAATTGAAACTCTGGAGTTGGGAGTTTTTTTGCCAACGGAGAGCTGCTAGGGGGCGTGGTTTTGACAAAGGCATATTGAGAGAACCACTGCCCGACACGATCTATTTTTAACCATGCCGAGCAAATATACCCGAGGAAAAAAGCAGTGATTAATGGAAAAAATCCCACAAAGGATTTTTTAGGAACATGATGTCTTGGTTGTACTCTCGCCATAAAACTCTCTTTTCATGCCCTTTTTGGAGGCATTATATACGGTGGAACACTATAATGTTCATATTATAACTGCGGACAGTATAACAGTATAATACTACATGCAGCCACAATTTGACATGCTGAGTATACTGCTTATTTAGGAGAAGGAACAACAGATCCTATTGTCCACCAAAGCAGCGCGATGAGCGTGTTCATACAAAATACTGCGGCCGCACCATAATGGCCATATAAAAGACCGGCTAGACTGCCGCCCGCAAAAATTCCTAAAAATTGACAAGTAGAATAGATCCCCATAGCGGTGCCTTTCGCTTCTGGATGCGCATATTTGGCAACAAATGCAGGTAAGGCTGCTTCAATCAAATGAAATCCGATAAAATATCCGAAGACCGCCATACAAAACATCCACCACGTACTCCCTGAAAATATTAATATTCCTTGAAAAAGAACGATGATCCCAATGGCGATATGAAAAGCTCGTGGCATCTTTTTTTTCTTTTCGGACCAGATCATCCAAGGCAACATCAATAAAAAAGCACCAAATACGACTAACAAATAAAACCACTCAATATTAAACCCATGCCCCTGGGTGGCAAAATCTTTTAGCCATAAAGGTATGACAAAAAAACTGGACGTTAACAGGGTATGCTGACAAAAAATACCAAAATCTAAACGTCGTAAAACGGACTCTTGTAGCACCATTGTAAACCGCGACCAGTGTAATGGTGACTCTGCCGTCGTAGTTTTTAAGGGAGGGAATGGAAGATAAAATGCAGTAATACAGATACCCAATAAGGATAAACCGGTGGTTGCATAAAAAATACCGGACAAACCTGTTTTCTGTGCGATATAGGGGCTGAACACCATTGCCAGACCAAAAGAAAGACCAATACTCATGCCGATGACCGCCATCGCACGTGTACGCTCCTCTTCGCGGGTAAGATCGGCTAATAATGCAATTAATACGCTACCAACTGCCCCCCCACCTTGCAGCATTCGCGCGAAAATAATCATTTGTAACGAAGTGGCGACTGCACCTAAAAAACTACCCAGGGCAAATAGCACAAAACCTATCAAAATAAGGGGTTTACGTCCGAATTTATCAGAAAGCCATCCAAAAGGCATTTGAAACATAGCTTGCGTTAAGCCATATATACCTAATGCGAGCCCAATTTTGGCAGGAGTAGCGCCCGCATAATGAGTAGCTAACACGCTAAATACAGGAATTAAAGCAAATAGACCGATCAGGCGAAAAGAAAACAATAAAGCAATCGGCCACACGGTACGGGACCAAGGGTACATAATATTACCGTCCAAGCAAAGGTGCTAGGATATCATTTTTACGCGTAGCGCTCTAGTATATTATGTTTTTCCCCAGGAGTTCCCGCCTTATAATGTTAGTGGTATCAAGGCTTCTCTGATAAGGGACTTTCGTAAACACGCATAAAGTCATCCTGACGCTCTCACCGCGCGTCCTTGCGCGGTGAAGGTTTACGAAAGACCCTTATCCAAAAAGCCTTGTTGGCAAAGTTTTGGGGTTGGGCGGGAATGGCTGGTTTTTCCCCTCATCCCTTCGCTTTTTTGGGGGCTTCTGCATGATCTAGATGCGAAAATACTTGTTGTGCTTTCGCTTTAAATTGGCCTATTTCGCGTTTAGGAATGGGATCGGCGTGCGGTAAGTTAAGCGTCATCGGATTTTTGGGTTGTTTATTGACATGAAACTCAAAATGACAATGTGGCGCAGTGGCAAGGCCGGATTGTCCCACATAACCAATGATATCCCCTCGTTTCACATAAGCACCTTTGAATAAGCCTTTTTTGAAGCGCAATAAATGACCATATAAAGAAACATAGTTTTGATTGTGCTGAATGGTAATCATGTTGCCATAGCCAGCTTCTCTGTCGATTTTGGCGATACGGCCATCTCCAACGGCTTGAATCGGCGTGCCAATGGGAGCGGCGAGGTCTACTCCATAATGGGGTCGACGATAATGCAGAATGGGATGATATCTAGATAAACTAAAGGTTGAACCAATATGGCTAAAACGCAGAGGGTATCGATTATAGGCTTTTTTCATGCTATACCCTTCAGGCGTAAAGTAATCGGTGTCTCCTTGTGCGGTGGTATAACGTAGAGCTCTGTGGGTTTGACCTTTTTGAGTATAAGACAGTGCTGTGATATTACCTATTCCGACTTGAGTGTCTTTAATAAATTTTGCTTCGTAGAGAATACTAAAAGTATCGCCAGTGCGGACGCTTCTTTTAAAATCAATTTCACGTGCGAAAATATTTGTCATTTGTTGTATAAGTGACGTAGGTATATGCTGTTGTCGTGCTGTATTATAGAGCGAGCCACGGACAGTTGCGGAGGCAAGTTGAGGCTTAGAGTGGGTTTTGTGGGTATGCACACGCGTGTCATAGTGATCGCCATGGCGTTGGATAATGACGCATTCCAAGGCGCTTTTGGGAATGCGGATGCTTTCTAATATATTTGCCTGAATTTTAAATTTAAACACTTGATGTGGTTTAATTTGTGTCAATAAATGGCGATGCTGGTTGTGATTGAGCAAGCTTTGTAGGGTTTTTGCACTGAGTCCAATGCGCTGAAAGATTTTTCCGAGGGAGTCTCCGGGCTGTGCTGTGACGGTTCGCCAATATTTAGACGTATGTGTAGGTTTTTGGCTAGTAGGTGTAGGTGACTCAGGTTTAGTCTGTAACGGAGTAGCTGATGGCTTTAAGGCGGTCGTGACTTCTGTTTTACGGAGAGGAGGAGTGGCGTGGTTGTTAATTTTGTCGGATAAGTTAGGTAAGGATACTGTTTGGGCAGGGATGATGGCATTTACAGAGGGCGGCGTCGGATCGGATAAAGATGCGACAGAAGGAGTGTAGTTTTCTGTCAGATTTGTAGTAAAATATAAAGGCTCACTGTCTTGGTGCTGATGAAAAGATTTGACTAAAATAAATGGTAATGCGCAAGCGATAATGATGGCAAGTAGGGCAAAACTTAAAGGCGCTGTCTCGGTTTGTTTCCATATCATCGCGGATTATTTCATATAGTATGGTTAGTATGGTGACCACGTATAGTTTATAGGTGGTGTATGGGTATATACTGAGCGTACAGTATAGAATAAATAGCCGAGCTAAGATACCTGTTGTGAGAGAATAGATCAATCATTATGAGGAATTTTTTGTGATAAAAGACGTAATATTAGGAGAATTATCGCGTGGTTGCGATGAAGTATTGTTGGCAGAAGAATTTGAAAAAAAAATACAATTAGGTAAACCATTAGTAATTAAGGCTGGTTTTGACCCTACCGCACCGGATCTGCATTTGGGACATACTGTTTTGTTGAACAAGTTGCGTCAATTTCAAGACGCCGGACATAAGGTAATATTTTTAATTGGTGATTTTACCGCATTGATAGGAGATCCTACCGGAAAGAACGTGACACGAAAGCCTTTGAGTAAAGAGGAAGTGTTACTGAATTCTAAAACGTATCAAAGCCAAGTATTCAAAATATTGAATCCTGAACAGACAGAAATAGCGTATAACTCGACGTGGTTGAATGAATTGGGTGCAGAAGGCCTGATCCGTTTGGCCGGTAGTTACACGGTAGCAAGAATGTTGGAGCGGGATGATTTTCAAAAACGCTATAGTTCCGGACAACCCATTGCCATCCATGAATTTTTATATCCCTTATTACAAGGGTACGATTCCGTGGTATTAAAAGCCGATGTAGAGTTAGGTGGAACAGATCAAAAATTTAATTTATTGATGGGCCGTGAGTTACAGAAACATTTTGGATTAGCGCCACAAGTGGTAATGACGATGCCTTTGATTGAAGGGCTGGATGGCGTCAAGAAAATGTCAAAATCTTTAGATAATTATATTGGAGTCGACGAGTCAGCAGAAAATATGTTTGGAAAAATCATGTCTATTTCAGACGTGCTCATGTGGCGTTATTGGGAGTTAGTGACCTTGCGTGCCACTGCAGATATTGAAAAAATGCGTTACGCAACCTTACACGAGGGCTTAAATCCGCGCGATGTAAAAGTGGCTTTGGCACAAGAGATTGTGACCCGTTTTCATAATGCCGCGGCGGCTGAAAAAGCACATGCAGATT
>JAUYSE010000165.1 GCA_030696465.1 Legionellaceae bacterium | reverse complement strand
TTATAATAATGCTTTAAAATAAGCTGCTCGCCCGATGCATCTAGAGAAGCATTGAACGAAGGATACTCCATCAGTGCACGTACTACTGCTTTGGTCACAAAAGCCAACATGGTTAATTTGTAGCCCGCTTTTTCAGCATGCGCATTTTCACTTTTACGAAATGCATCTAAATCAGTAACGTCCGCTTCATCAAATTGAGTGACATGTGGAATACTCACCCAAGAACGATGCACTTGTGCTGCGGTTAAACGTTTAATTTTGTGTAATGGGGTAAATTCTACTGATCCAAACTGACTAAAATCAATAACTGGCGCCGCAGAAACCATGGAAGAACCACGATTTTGCAATGCTTGCTTAACGTAGCGGTGTACATCTTCTGAAGTAATTCTTTGTTTTTGACCGGTACCTGGAATAACCGATAATTCAACGCCTAATTCTCGGGCCAAACGTCGTACGGCGGGACCAGCAAAAATTAAATCGGTCGAAGTGTCACTTTCTGAAGTGGGCACTTCTTTCAATGCCACCACATTAGTAGGCTCCGGGGTGGCTGGGGTGGTAGGCGCCGCAATAGGCACCACTACTGATTCGGGCGTTTTCACGCTTGCCTCTGCTGCCGCAGATTCTAACGTTAAGATCACATCACCCTGCATGATCTTCTTGCCCAACGTCACCTGAAGTGCTTTGACAATCCCTGCTTGTGGCGCAGGAATTTCCATACTTGCTTTATCGGATTCTAAGGTAATGAGAGACATCCCTTCTGTTACCTCATCTCCAGGCTTGACCAATATTTCGATCACTTCGACTGCAGCAGAAGTACCAATATCAGGTACGGTCACAACATATTCGGTCGTCATATATATTCCTGTAATTTACAATAGACTGGGGTCTGGTTTTTGGGGATCAATTCCATAACGCTTCATGGCATCGGTCACCATCGTTTTAGGCACG
This sequence comes from Legionellaceae bacterium, assembly GCA_030696465.1. Taxonomy (GTDB): domain Bacteria; phylum Pseudomonadota; class Gammaproteobacteria; order Legionellales; family Legionellaceae; genus JAUYSE01. The sequence continues at coordinate 5,761 of JAUYSE010000165.1, read as the reverse complement.
GTACCTTCTAGAGCTAATGCATCTAGCGCCGCTAACACAACAAACTCAGCATTCACCTCAAAGAAATAACGTAATTGTGTACGTGTATCACTGCGTCCAAAACCATCTGTCCCTAAAGTCACATAACGATTGGGGACATAAGCGCGAATTTGATCAGCATACCAATGCATATAATCGGTCGCCGCAATCACTGGACCTTGTGCGTCTTGCAATTGCTGGGTCACAAAACTTGTTTTTGGTTTTTCTAAGGGATGCATACGATTATGGCGATCCACAGCAAGACCTTCTCGACGTAGCTCGTTGAAACTCGTTACACTCCATATTGCCGAGGATACGCCAAAATCTTTCTCTAAGAGATCGGCTGCCCGCATTACTTCTTGTAAAATAGCGCCCGATCCAAGCAACTGGACGACTGGTGCTTTCTTCTTTCCTTCTGCTGCACGTAAGCAATACATCCCGCGAATAATCTGCGATTCTATCCCTTTCGGCATCGCGGGATGAGTATAGTTTTCATTCATCACTGTAATATAAAAATATTCTGAGATGTTTTCGACATACATGCGCTGCAAACCATGATGTACAATCACGGCCAGTTCATAAGCAAAAGTTGGGTCATACGATACACAATTTGGGATAGTGGATGCCAACAAATGACTATGGCCATCTTGATGTTGCAAACCTTCTCCGGCTAAAGTAGTGCGTCCAGCAGTCGCGCCTAACAAAAACCCTTTTGCCCGCATATCTCCGGCAGCCCACGCAAGATCGCCTATCCGTTGAAATCCAAACATAGAGTAATAAATATAAAAAGGGATCATTGGGATATCATGCGTACTATAGGCAGTTGCCGCAGCCATCCACGAACAAAAAGCCCCACCCTCATTGATACCTTCTTCTAAGAGCTGTCCATCTTTGGCTTCATGGTAATACATCACCTGCGACTTATCGACCGGTGTGTATAATTGACCAACAGGCGAATAAATACCAATTTGACGAAATAAACCTTCCATCCCAAAGGTACGGCTTTCGTCAGGCACAATGGGCACAATTTGTGAGCCAATATTTTTATCTTTCAATAAAATTGATAAACAACGTACAAATGCCATCGTGGTCGAAATTTCTCGGTCACCGGTGCCTTGTAAAAGAGAATCGAATGTCTCTAAAGCTGGAATCTTTAATGGCGTCTCATTGACAGTACGAGAGGGTAAAAAACCACCTAAACTTTCACGTTGTTGCTTTAAGAACTGTATTTCTGGACTATCTTCTGCCGGACGGAAAAACGGCATATCCGCAATCACCTCGTCCGAGACCGGAATATTAAAGCGATCTCTGAATGCACGTAATTGATCGAGGGTCATTTTCTTTTGTTGATGGGTAATATTCTGCCCTTCACCGGCTGAACCCATCCCATAGCCTTTAATGGTTTTTGCGAGAATCACGACGGGCTTCCCTTGCGTAGCCACGGCCGCTGCGTAAGCAGCATACACTTTTTGGGGATCCAGTCCACCGCGGTTCAAGTGCCATATTTCATCATCGGAGAGATGTGCGACGCGTTCCGCCAATTCTGGATAACGGCCAAAGAATTCTGCGCGCACATAAGCGCCATCATTTGCTTTGTAATTTTGGTATTCCCCGTCCACGCATTCATCCATGCGTTTTTGTAACAGGCCATCATGATCTTGCTCAAATAAAGGATCCCAACGTTTTCCCCAAATGACTTTAATAACGTGCCAACCGGCGCCTGCAAAAACACCTTCTAATTCTTGAATGATTTTACCATTTCCTCGAACCGGCCCGTCTAAGCGTTGCAAGTTACAATTGACGACAAAAATTAAATTATCGAGATGTTCTCGCCCAGCTAAGGTAATCGCTCCCAAAGATTCTGGCTCATCCATCTCCCCATCGCCGAGAAACGCCCATACTTTGCGCCCCTCCGTTTTTTTGAGACCACGATTGTCAAGATACTTCATAAATCGCGCTTGATAAATGGCTTGTAAAGGCCCAAGCCCCATAGAGACGGTTGGAAACTGCCAAAAATCAGGCATAAGCCATGGATGAGGATAAGAAGAAAGACCTTTTCCGCCGACTTCTTGACGAAAATGATCTAATTGGGTTTCTGTTAGACGACCCTCTAAAAAGGCTCTTGCGTAAATGCCCGGAGAAGAGTGCCCTTGAATATATAATAAATCGGCACCTAAGGGATGCGAATGCCCTTTAAAAAAATGATGGAAGCCAACTTCATACAATACCGCGGCAGAGGCATAAGTGGCAATATGGCCACCCAATTCAGGCGCGAATTTCCCTGCCCGTAACACCATGATTACGGCATTCCAGCGAATCAACACACCAATACGTCTTAGCATTTCTTCATCGGAAGGCAGCAATTGCTCTTGATATGGCTTAATCGTATTACAATACGGGCTAACGCCTGTATAGGTTAATGGCACTCCGGCAGCCCCTGCACGATCCATTAATCGTTGGATCAAATATGCAGCACGCTCCTGCCCTTCCACCGCAATCACTGCGGCTAATGCCTCTAACCATTCTTGCGTTTCTGTGGGATCAATATCCACTACATTGTTCGTTGCTAACATCTTTATATGCCTCTTATTTACAACAAGAAATACGTGTCACTGCGATGGGTTCTACGCCACGACACGCCGCATGACAATTTTTATAATCTATACGACAATCACAAGTCGATTTACGACATGCTAAAGGATCCCGAAAAGAGGCTTTCTCTAAGACTATTGATTTTCCTCTGATAAGTTGCGTCCTTTCATATATATTATAACGCTCGGCGACCCAATGCTCTCGCTTCATTTGACAATGCACACAGCTATTTTGACAAGTGGTGTTACAAGATTGAAGGTGCGCTTGACAGCCCGCTGTACACGTCAACCAAGCATTACGCGCATCTATACTTTTCTGCGTCAAGCATGCAGTCAAGAACAATGGTACACATATTAGAATGATGAACGATATATGCCGCACGCTTGCTCCTTGATGATCACGTACTTAAACCGCCAACGTGCCAATCGCAACGACGACCAACCACAAACACAAGGCACAATACAATAATCGCTCAGCTGCGGGCATATTGGAAAGCTCGGAGGTATGTGATTGTAATGCCGCCCATCCGGTCTCTTCTAATATATTAGTATTCCACCATGCTTTTCCATACACTGCAAGTCCGGATTGAAAATTGCCGGCCAATAAATACAAAAACCCTAAAATACGTGCAGGGATCCACTCTATACAAAAAACAACGCGCTTGAGCCACAATGCGTGATCCTGCTGTGCACACAACCATAATAAACGATATAACAATGCAGCCCAAATCCCAAAACAGGTGTACCAGAAAAACAGTGTAAAAATTAAAGAGTTTCCATCACTCAGATATTGCTTGACCAGAGACTCTTGATTCGCCTCTTCATCTAAAGGGGGATAAAACACTAATGCCGGGCCAATACAATAATAGAGAACCAACAATTGTGATGTAAATCCGACAATCCCCCAAAGCCAAGTATGCGTTAAGCGATACACAAGCCAGCTTACGCCATAAATAGATAAAAAAACCAATAAAGTTTTGAGCCAAGAAGGTACCGCCGGCGTTCCGCGCTTACTACAGTATTGATAATATCCCGAAAACCAAGAAAAGCGTCCATACGCCAAGTTATGTATTAAATAACGCTCAACCAAAAGACAGCACAAAAGGCTCAATAGTTTCATACTTAGTCCTTACGTAAATTATCTGATAATGCGATAGGCGTAGGATATTTTAAGACAACCACATAAGACGATATAATAAATGTTAATATCGTCGTGGCCTGAATTAAATTAGACGTTTGTTCCGCGATCAAGTGATTAGTCAATCCTATACTAGCCACCAATAACGAGAACTCACTGGCCTGCCCTAATCGAATTCCCACTTCTTTAGCAACCGCTGGCTTTTCTCCGGCGCGCAAAAATAAACCCTTAAACATCAATGGCTTCACTACTAACATTAAAAAAGCCAATATTACTGCTGGCCATAACACTTCTAAGACACAACCAAAATTAAAGGTAGCCCCTACTGAAAAGAAAAACATCACCAAGAAAAAATCTCGTAAAGGTTTTAAACTTTCCGCAATAAACAAAGAAATAGGACTCGCCGCTAATGCGACTCCCGCCACAAATGCGCCAATATCTTCAGATAATCCTATTTTTTGAGCAAGAAATGAAAGCCCTAAACACCAGCCAATAGATAATAAAAAGACATATTCTTGGGTTCTATCGAAGCGTGCCAATAAACGAACGAGTACATAACGCTCTATGAGAAAAGCAAACACCGTCAACAACGGCAACGCCAGCATGGTCAAGAAAATTCCCATTGAAAAAATACCTTGCTGCTCAGAGCCATGCATAAAAATTAATACGATGATAGCGATGACGTCCTGCATTAAGAGCACGCTGATCATGAGCTCACCTGTATGTTGGTGATGCAGGATGGTCGTCGGTAGTAATTTTAAACCAATAATGGTACTAGAGAACATCATGGCCGCACCCAATACCAGCGACTCCGTGTTGCTCAAGCCATAGAGATGTCCAATTTCATACGCCATAGCGGCAAAAACAGCAGAACTCAAGAGCGCAATAGGCGTAATTTTACGCATCATATGGATTAAATTTTGCGGCTGTAAGTGTAGCCCTAATAAGAACAATAAAAACACAATGCCGATTTCACCCACCTGTTGCACTACCGTAACGTCACCTACTAAATCTAGGCCCCAAGGGCCCAAAGTTGCGCCCAAGAGTAAATATGCAACTAAAAGTGATTGACGCGTGTATAGCACGAAGGTGGCAAACAGTGCTGCACCGAAAAAAATAACAAATATGGTATAAAAAACTGGATGGACAAGCATTCGTGCGTAATCCCTGCTGCCTTTTGTGGAACGAGTCCCAAAAGGACGTTATTTCAAATTTATACTCTTCGTACTTTCGGCGTTGTTGCACACTCGCTTGCGCTTAGCTCAAAAACCCAATTGCGGTGAGTATATATAAAATTGTAAAGCTCCATACTATGTAGCCCGCTCAAACACAACCAGAGCGAGCTACAGTATACTATTTCTTAATATGTCGTATCAAACGTTTTCTTTTGTGAAGTTGTCGTGGGGTCAAGGTATTTCTCTTCCCCTCGTATGGGTTTCGTCCCGCTTTAAAGACAACCGATACGGGTGTCCCCTCTAAAGCAAGATATTTTATAAAACCATTACTTAAATAACGTTTATAATTATCTGGCAAAGACTGCAACTGATTTCCATGAATGACGACGACTGGTGGATTATTGCCGCCTGGATGTGCATAGCGTAACTTCACGCGACGTCCATTCACTAAGGGCGGAGCATGCTCTTCTACCAAGCGTTGTAAAATACGCGTTAATTGTGGCGTAGACAAGGGTTGTGATGCCGAAGTATATACTTTTTGAATCTCTTGGAATAAAGCATTTACCCCGGTGCCTTTTTTTGCTGAGATCATACGCACCGGTACAAAGGGAACAAAGGTCAAGCGTCTCTCAAGAATAGATTGTACGTGCTTCTTCTCATCCTCACTCAAACCATCCCATTTATTCACCACGATCATTGCTGCTTTACCAGATTCTAAAACGGCACTTAATACATGCAAATCTTGATCAACCAGGCCTTCTTGTGCATCCAACATCAATAAACAGACATGGGCGCTATCTATCGCCTGTAAGGTTTTAATCACGGAAAATTTTTCTACG
>JAUYSE010000150.1 GCA_030696465.1 Legionellaceae bacterium | reverse complement strand
TAAACCTTCACGGCGCAAGGACGCGCCGTGAGAGCGTCAGGATGACTTTATGCGTGTTTACGAAAGCCCTTTATTCGAAAAGCCTTGTTACCACTAATATAATCAGGCTGGAATTCCTGCAAGAAACCCTGGCGCCATTTGGTTATTTTTGCGCACATTTCTCAATAATTTATCTAATTTCCCTTGCTAATACCAAATTCTTTACTAGGCTTAATTATTACGCAGAGATGATTTTAGTATCTCTCCCTGTTTATTAACGAACGGAGAAATAAAATGAATAAAGATATATTTGAAGGAAAATGGGAAGAAATAAAAGGAAAAATGAGAAAAACATGGGGAAAATTAACAGATGATGATTGTGAGCAAGTTCGAGGAAATCAACAAGAAATATACGGGAAACTTCAAAAGCATTATGGTTACACAAAAGATCAAGTGAAACAAGCTATCGACGATTTTAACAAATAATTCACACTTAAAGAATTATTTTCATTAACTCAAAGGAGGAGGTAAATATGTTTAAATACTTGTTTGCTTGGCTTTTAGGTGTGCCTTTCGGCATATTGGCTCTTATTTGGTTGGTGTCACATCTCTTTTAATCAACCGAGTACTTTTTATTTTACTAAGGAGTTATTTATCATGATAAACGAAACTGTAGCTATTCACGAGTCGTGTCATACCATGCACCCTTTCAAACGCATTAGCTGGACAGCAATTTTTGTAGGTGCATTGGTCGGTGTTGGTCTTGGATTTTTATTACACCTATTTAGTATTTCGATTGGTTTAAGTGTTGTTAGCATTAATAAAGAAGGTTCTATGGCACTGGCAATAGGAGGCTTTATAGGCGTTCTCATTGCGGTGATCGCCTCCATGGTGGTTGCAGGTTATGCGGCGGGTTATTTGGGAAGAAACTACTGCCCAAGACGCAATCTTGGCATTCTGTATGGTTTCACTACCTGGAGTGTCGCTTTATTACTAAGTGCCGCTGTTATGACTCACGTAAACCATTATGTATCGGAATATACGCATACCATTGCAGGGTCAAGCATGGTGGTATCTTTAGATGAGCATGGTGTAAGCGCAGTCACTACACCCACTACACATTCCGTGAGTAAGAATCAAGCTATTACTCCGGTTGTTATTTCACATGGCAATTTAGCCTGTGGTGCTTTTCTTATCTTTGTATTGTTTTTTGTGGGGGCCGTATCCACCTGTTTTGGTGCTTGCTGGGCCATGACTTGCCAAAGAGAAGACTAATGTTTCTCTTGTAAGGGGAACCCGTAAGAAATATAAAACATCACAACAACCCTAACACAACATCAGGCTCCTTGCCTGATGTTGTGTTTATCCTTTTTAGAAAAGGTAAAAACCTATATAAAACCGCTTAAAAGGTTCCCATTTTAGCAAATATTGACTATCATGTAGGGCCTTTCACTTCTGTATTGTTGCCATGACTTTATCTACTTTACATACGATATCTCCTATTGATGGACGATATTATAAAAAAACGCTTTCGCTGAGTCCATTTTTTAGTGAATTTGCTCTTATTTATTATCGACTTACCGTGGAAGTGCGCTGGTTAGAATCTTTGGCAGCTAATATCCGTATCCCAGAAATTCCTCCTTTTGATACGCAAGCTAAACTCTATTTAACCGAAGTGTTGGAACAATTTGACGAAGATGAAGCCGAAAAAATTAAAGCCTATGAGCGACAAACCAACCACGACGTTAAAGCGGTAGAATATTATCTTCGTGATAAGCTTGAAGAGTTTGCGACGTTACGCCCCTTTACGCGCTTTATCCATTTTGCTTGCACCTCAGAAGATATCAATAATCTTGCTTATGCTTTAATGCTCAAAGAAGCGTTGGCGCAAGTTATTCAACCTAATTTGGCCGAAACCATCGGCAGTATGACCCTCCTCGCGAAACAACATGGGGATGTCGCTATGTTGGGTAGAACGCATGGTCAACCTGCGTCACCAACCACGCTCGGCAAAGAGCTTGTCAATTTCGTCGCACGCTTAAAACGGCCTCAACAGCAACTGGCCGAGGCGCTGATTCCCGGAAAATGTAACGGTGCGATTGGTAACTATAATGCGCACATAGTGGCGTACCCAGAAGTAGATTGGCGGCAACATTGCTCTAAGTTTGTTCAATCCTTGGGCTTATCTTTTAATCCCTATACGACCCAAATTGAACCCCATGACGGCATTGCTGAAATCGCACAAATTATGATGCGCATCAATAATATTTTGCTCGATTATACACAAGATGCTTGGCAATATATTTCTATGGGATATTTTAAACAAAAAAATGATCCCTCCGAAGTCGGTTCGTCTACTATGCCACATAAAATCAATCCTATTGATTTTGAAAATGCAGAAGGCAATCTCGGTTTATCGAATGCTTTATTCGAACATTTCGCGAATAAACTCACCAAGTCTCGTTTACAAAGAGATCTCTCTGATTCTACCGTATTACGTAATCTAGGCGTTGCTTTTGCCTATGCGTTAATTGCCTATCAATCTATTGTTAAAGGCAATGAAAAACTACAGATTAATGTTGCGGCACTTGATAAAGATCTACAAAAGAATTGGGAAGTGCTGTCTGAAGCCATTCAAACCGTGATGCGTCGTTTTAATTATCCTGATGCTTATGAGCAGCTGAAGTCATTAACACGGGGACAAGCGGTGACGGAAGAAGCTTTGCACGCGTTTGTGCAACAACTGAATTTACCTGAGGCCGTCAAAAAAAGCTTATGTGAATTAACCCCGTCTAATTATACGGGCTTAGCTGCGCAACTAGTGAAAGCATTTTCATGAGTATAGGTATTTCTCAATCCGGAAATGAGTTTCAATTTGATGTCCTTATTATCGGTAGTGGTATTGCGGGCCTATGCTATGCGCTTGAAGTTTTGGAGTTACAACCTAAGCTGCGTATAGCATTGATCAGCAAAACTGATTTAGTAGAGGGCAATAGCCGTTATGCACAAGGCGGCATTGCTGCCGCTATTAATTCGTCTGACTCCGTAGAAAGTCATATTGAAGACACTTTAAAAGCCGGTGATGGCTTATGTTATCAGCCTGCGGTTGAATGTATTATTCGCCAAGCGCCTGAAGCTATTGCTTTATTGCGTGATCGTTATCATGTCCCCTTTAGTTGCGAAGATAATCTGTCTGATCTTGCCCTGCATCACGAGGGCGGGCATCGTTTTCGACGTATCGTGCATGCAGGAGATACCACCGGTAATAGCGTGATGCAAACACTACTTCAAACTATCTCCGAGCATCCCAATATCCATTGTTTTACTCAACATATTGCCGTGAATCTAATCACTCAATATCATCCGCATCGTACGGATAATCAAGGGGAAGTTTTAGGTGCTTATGTGTTAGATACGAACACGCAGCAGATTCATACTTTTCTCTCTCAAGCAGTTATTTTAGCCACCGGTGGTGCCGGAAAAACCTATCGCTATACCACCAACCCAATGGTTGCCACCGGCGACGGTGTCGCTATGGCGTATCGCGCAGGGGCGCGCGTCGGCAATATGGAATTTTATCAATTTCATCCTACCCTCCTATACCATCCACAACTGCATAATTTTTTAATTTCTGAAGTCGTACGCGGAGAAGGTGGCATTCTGCGCAATCCTAGTACGATGGAACCGTTCATGCAAAAATATGCCCCCGAACAAAAAGAGTTAGCGACCCGAGATATCGTCGCGCGGGCTATTTTTTGTGAAATCGAACAAAATGAAGCACCCTATGTATATTTAGATATTCGGCATCAATCACGTGCTTTTTTAAAAAAACGCTTTCCCAGTATTTACGAAACCTTGTTGTCTATTGGTTTAGATATGAGTCAAGAACCCATTCCGGTGGTGCCTGCGGCCCATTATCAATGTGGAGGTATTCTTTCTGATGTGGATGGTCGCACCGATTTAAGTAGACTCTTTGCTATTGGCGAAGTAGCCTTTACCGGTTTACATGGTGCCAATCGATTAGCCAGCAATTCTTTGTTAGAGGCAGTGGTGATGGGAAGCAATGCGGCCAGAGCCACTTTAAAAGATATTTCTACGCCCTATCGTTTAAAAGACCCCGTCCCAACCTGGTCTTCGAGCACCAATATCAACTCGCGTCGCGCCAGTCAAATTAATGCCCATTGGCGAGGTTTACGCAGTGAAATGACCTCCTATGCCGGAATTATTCGTACAGAGGCCGGTTTACGCGACGTCTTGCATCTTATTTTACGTAGAAAAAAAATTATCGAAGAATATTATTGGCAACATGCGATTACACGTGACTTTATTGAACTGCGCAATATCCTCTTAAATGCAGAGCTTATTGTGCGGGCAGCAATTACGCGCCGAGAATCTCGTGGCGGACATTACCGAGAAGATTTTCCTGGTAAATCGGCAAAACCCAATGAAAGTATTGCGCGCATGTTATTAGCAGAGTAATGGAGGTATTATGTTTCCTACCCACACATCTTTTAATCCTACCCTAAGCAAAATGCCGGTTCGGGAAGACATGACCATTTGTCAAAGTGATTATCCGCTTGATTGGTATCAAGAAGAGTTTATACCCTATGCAGAAGAGTATTTAGCACTGCCCGATCGTAAATTAACGACGGTTATTCAATGGATGACGCCTTATATACAAAAAGCGTATCAACATTTTGGTGATCGTTTACTTTTGTTGGCGCATTATTATATGGGCGGAGAAATCGTTCGTCTGGTTGAAAATTTTGATGGCTTGATTGGTGATTCCTATCAACTCGCTAAAATGGCCTACGAACACCCTGAAAAATATATTATCGTTGAATCTGCTGTACACTTTATGGCGGAATCTATCAGCATTTTGGCGCACCAGCATCAACAAGTGTATATTACCAATCCAAAATCGGGTTGCACTATGGAAATGATGGCCAAAGATTTTATGGTTGAACCGGCCTTTCAAGAATTAAACGAACGTTATGGCGCCGAAAATATCGTGCCCATCTGTTATATGAATACTTCCGGTCGTATTAAAGCACTTACTGGGGCACAAAACGGCGCGGTTTGTACCAGCTCTAATGTTAAAAAAATTGTGCAATGGGCCTTACAACAAAAGAAAAAAGTGTTATTTATCCCCGATCAACATATGGGTGAAAATGTCGCTTATTGGTTGGGTATAAAAAATCTGGCGTATTGGCCTGGCGGTAGTGAAGGTGCTCGCTATAGCTTATTGAACCAAGAGGCAAAAACACTCGAGCGTTTTGATGCCGCCGACATGATTTTATTCAGCAGTTATTGTGCCGTGCATACCTACTACCAAGAAAGCATGGTAGCCTATTGGAAAACCCTGGGCTATACCACTATTGCGCATCCTGAATGCCGGAATTCAGTGATACGCTCCGTAGATCATGCAGGTTCTACCGCCTTTATTTGGGATTTTGTCACCCAAGATCGTGCAAAAACAGGACGCTATGCCATCGCCACTGAAAATCATATGGTCGATAATTTAAAGCAACAAGTACAAAAGATGGGGATAAGCGTCGTTAATCTAGCGGAAGCACCGAAATCTGCGGATGATCCGGGCATGGGCTGTGGTTGTGCGACCATGTCTCGCAATGATCCTCCGCATTTGGTGGGTCTATTGGATTGTTTACGTCTCGGAAAAAATATGCAATACAATGAAGTAAAGCCTGGCGATCAGGTGCATGAGTTTTCTGGTGTTCGTCAACGATTGTCTGAAGCAGACCAGGCGCGTTTAATACAAAATGCACGTACGGCTTTAGAGAATATGATACGTATTACCGAAAGCTCTTAATGACGATCATGAACATGTATTTACTCGCCCCAATATCCAAATCTCGGAGAACGGTCAGATTTGAGTGCAGGTCGAGCGAAAAAATTTTTGAAAAAGCACAGCATACATTACTGGTATGTGAGCATTTTGAGAAAACTTTTTCGCTCGAGATGCGCCAAATATGGCCGTTCCGCGCTACAGAGTGAGTAATTACATGAAAACATTTTCTTTCCCTGACAAGCATAGCAGCTGGAGTCATTTACACGGAGCCAGCTTAAGTTTAGCATTAGCGCAATATTGCGAAAGCCATATTCATACCACGCTCATTATTAGCAAAGATCATGCCAGCGCACATCAGCTGTATGCAGAACTCCTCTATTTTTTACCCCAAGAACATCACGCGCGTTGTCGCATTTTACCCGATTGGGAAATTTTACCTTATGATCCTTTTTCTCCTCATCAAGATATTATTTCCGAAAGATTATCCAGTCTAGTCCACGTATTACAATATCCAAACCCTATTTTGGTGGTTTCTCTCCCCACCCTGATGCATTTTATGACTCCGCCCGCGTTTATCACACAACGCAGTTTTCTTTTAGAATGCGGACAAACTCTCAATATCCAAACTTTCCGATCGCGATTAGAGCAGTCCGGATATTATGCCGTAAACACTGTGTTAGAACATGGCGAGTTCGCGGTTCGAGGCTCTATTATGGATGTCTATCCCATGGGTTCCACCTTGCCCATAAGAATAGAATGTTTCGACGATACCATTGAAAGCTTACGTACGTTTGATACCGATAAACAAAAAACCATCGAAAAAATAGAACGTATTCATATACTGCCTGCTCGAGAGTTCCCTCTAGAACAAGCCAGTATTGCCCTATTTCGACAATCGTTTCAAAAGCATTTTTCGGGGAATTTAATGCAATGTGCGTTATATGAAACGGTCAGCGAAGGCCGTTTTCCTCAGGGAATTGAATATTATTTACCGCTGTTTTTTGAAACCCCTGCGACCTTATTTCAGTACATTCCTGCCGATAGCCAACTGCTCTTAGTAGATGTTGATCAAAGTGCAGTAGAGCAATTTTGGCAAGAAGTGCATAGTCGCTATGAAGAGCTTTCTATAGATAAAAAACGGCCTATTTTACCGCCGGCCCAATTATTCATTGCACCACAAGCACTATTAACCCAGATAAATCATTATAAAACTATCCGCACTTATCATGGAGAGGCTCCGAAAAAAACAGGAGTACATCTGTTTAACAGTAGCCCTATTCCCCTTAAACTCACTAATAAAAATACGCAATTTGATGAGCTAAAAATTTACTCTGAACAACAACGCTGTTTGCTGATCACTGAAAGCGAAGGTCGCCTACAAGTATTACAAGACTTATTAAAAAAACATCAATTAGAGAGCATTGCACTCCCTTCTTGGCAGGCTTTTTTAGAAAGTAGTAACTCTGCATTGCATATTAGCACTGCACCGCTTATTTCAGGCGCCGAAATCCCTGAGCTTGGACTACGTATTATTGTTGAGTCAGAACTTTTTGGCGCGGCCCCTATTCCGCAGCGCCGTAGTCAAACAAAATCGGTGGATCCGGATTTTGTAATTCGACATTTAGCGGAATTACAAATAGGCGATCCAGTGGTCCATCTCGATTTTGGCGTGGGTCGCTATCAAGGTTTACAGCTGATTGATAATCAAAATATGGCTCAAGAATTTTTAATTATCACCTATGCGGCAGGAGATAAAATTTATGTGCCGATTACGGCATTGCATCGTATTAGTCGTTACAGTGGTAGCGATCCTGCGCATGCGCCTTTACATAAATTAGGTAGCGATCAATGGCAAAAAGCCAAGAAAAAAGCAATTGAAAAAATCACAGATATAGCCACTGAACTTCTAGAGGTCTATGCGCAGCGCAAAGCCAAAAAAGGGCATCGTTATCAAGTAGATCTGGGGGAATATCAAACTTTTGCACAAGATTTCCCGTTCACAGAAACTGTCGATCAACAGCGGGCTATTTACGATATTATGCAAGATATGCAGTCAGAACGTCCCATGGAACGCCTCATTTGCGGAGAGGTAGGCTTTGGAAAAACCGAAGTGGCTATGCGCGCGGCTTTTATTGCGATGCACAATACTAAACAAGTGTGTGTTTTAGTGCCCACAACTTTGCTGGCCTCTCAGCACTATGAAACATTTCAAGAGCGTTTTGCGCCCTACCCATTTCGCATTGAAGTACTATCACGTTTTAAATCCGCAAAAGAATCTCAACAAATTTTAGAGGGGCTTGAGAATGGGAAAATAGATTGTGTGATTGGGACCCATAAATTATTAGGCAAAAAATTACCTTTTCAAGATTTGGGTTTACTGATTATCGATGAAGAACATCGTTTTGGCGTGAAACAAAAAGAACATATTCAAGCATTGCGGCATGAAATAGATTTGCTGTCTATGACAGCAACCCCAATCCCTCGAACCTTAAATATGGCGATGCACGGATTACGAGATATTTCACTGATTGCGACCCCTCCAGCCAAAAGACTCTCCGTGAAAACCTTTTGGCATGAACGCAGTGATTTTATTTTACGCGAAGCTATTTTGCGTGAAATATTGCGTGGTGGACAAGCTTTTTTCTTGCACAATAACGTGCAAACCATTATGCAAACGGCCCTTGCCATACAAACCTTAATTCCAGAGGCCAAAGTAGAAGTCGCACACGGACAAATGCCAGAACGCACCTTAGAGCGCATTATGTCAGATTTTTACCATCAACGTTTTAATGTATTGGTATGTACCACTATTATTGAAACCGGGATAGATATTCCCACCGCCAATACTATTCTTATCGACAGGGCTGATTGTTTTGGATTAGCCCAATTACATCAATTACGAGGCCGCGTTGGTCGCTCCCATCATCAAGCTTATGCCTATTTATTAACACCGCCAGAGTCTGTATTAACGACTGACGCACAAAAACGTTTAGAGGCCATTGTGTCTTTAGATCAGCTCGGCGTAGGATTTACCCTGGCCACCCATGATCTGGAAATCCGTGGTGCAGGCGCTTTACTCGGAGAAGAACAAAGCGGCAATATTGAATCGATTGGTTTTAGTTTGTTTATGGAGATGTTAGAACAAGCGGTCAAGGATTTACAATCTGGCAAGCACCCACATTTAGAGAAAGCACTTTCTTCTGGACCTGATATAGAAATTGGTTTTAGCACGGTTATCCCTGAAGATTATCTACCGGATGTGCATAATCGTCTTATTCAATATAAACGTATCGCGCATGCTGCTGGAGAGCTCGAACTACGTGAGCTAGAGATAGAAATGCGCGATCGTTTTGGCGCTCTGCCTGTGTCTACTCAACAGTTATTTTCTATAACCCGATTGAAGCATCTTTGTGAGCAGCTGGGCGTGATTAAATTAAGCATGAGCAGTAACCAAGCAAAAATTTATTTTAACCAACAACCGAATATTCGCACAGAACACTTTATTCATCTGTTACAAACACAGGGAGAAACCTTTCAAATGGATGGGCCAACCAGTGTAAAATATGCATTAGCTGCAACGAAACCATTAGAGCAAATACAGGCAGTACATCAATTACTGGCGACTCTATCCAAAGATTAGGATTATATGATGCATAAGGAAGCGGAACAATTAAATCCGAACAGCGACCGTCAGGGAATAGAAAATTTTCTTATCCCTAAAATAATGAGACAGCTCCTATCGCTATGCTTCCTTCTTAGTCCTACTCTTTGGGCCGCCTCTACTCTTCCTCCTCTGCCCTTCATCCAATCACAGTATCAACATTTACCCAACAGCCAGGCTATCCAAGCGTATCTACACAAGCTCAGCGAGCATAACCCACATGCACGCGTATATACGCTAGGTTATAGTGCGGGAAAAAGACCTATTCAAGGCTTATTTATTTCCAATGATGCCTCTTTTTTAAAAAGCGGACAGCCTTCCTCAAACAAATTAAGTGTACTACTCATTGGTTCACAACATGGCACAGAACCTTCTGGTGCAGAGGCAATACAAGCATTAGCCTATAGTTTATTAGCTCATCCACAAAATCCCTTGCTCAATGTTTTAAATTTTATTCTTATCCCCAATGGCAATCCAGATGGACGTGATTTGCAGTTACGTGGCAACGCTCGTCACGAGAATAGCAATATCGATTACACACGTTTATCTACCCCAGAAGCACAAACTTATGTGCGGGTACTACATCAATATCACCCCGATGTAGTTTTTGATTTACACGAATCTTCTGTCGAAAAAAATATCCTCACCAAAAAACAAGGATACATTACGACGGTTCAAGCGCAATATGAAGTAGCCACCAATCCAAATGTCTCTCCTGCGCTACATCGTTATGCAAACAAACATTTCTTACCTAAACTAATGGCTAAAACACAAGCCAAAGGCCTACCCGCCACTCGATACACCGGTGAGCTGTTTAGCATCCACCAACCTATCGCCCATGGTGGATTACGAATTACCAATTTACGTAATTACAGCGGGTTACAAGGAAGTTTATCGGTGCTAGTAGAAAATCGCCTGGATAGAAAACATGGAATATATCCCAGTCCTAAAAATATTGCCGCGCGCATTCAAAAACAAACGCTGAGTATCAATGCTTTTTTAGAGACCCTTGTAGAGGAAAAACAATCTATTTTACAGGTCACTCGTAAACAGCCTACTCGAAAATCGGCAGTATTACGTTTTGCGTATACGCTGAATAGATATAAGCCTCAGATTCAACTGCCCTTAGAGGACATTCATACTCAGCATATCAAAAACCTTAGATTTCGTAATTATGATACTGTCAGTGTAATGAAAACCAATAGATTACCACGTGCTTATGTAATTCTACCTACGGCGGCAAGCTCCATACAGCCCGTATTAGATAGACACTTTATTTCCTATCAACGTTTTAAAAAAACACATACTCTATTGGCGATGCTGCCTAAAATAGATCATATAGGCATTCAACATCCTCTCAACCCGCGTTTTCGTATTATTTTAATGCCTAACGTACAATATCATCTAAAACACATGGAGATTCCGGCTGGTTCTCTTTATGTTTCTTGTGACAATAACCAGGGATTACTCACGACATTGTTACTGGATCCGGAGTCAATAGACAGTGTGTATCAGAGCACGCCCTATAAAAATGAATTGTTAAAACTACCTTATATGGATATTTTTCCGGTAGCCTAGGATAGTAAAATCCCCCATACCGACTTACTATGAGTAACATTAGCACGACCTATCCGAGCGCGCGCGTGAGAGGTTGTTGTATAAAACAAACCGTACAGCCAACGTACCGCTTAAAAACCCCCTACGTACCGCGGCTTGTCCCTGAGAGTTCCACACGAATAGTTAGCTTAAGGTATTGAAAAAAATAAGATAAAAAAATTGAATGTGCATGGTGATTATGATCAAATAGCGTTTCCCAACAATATAAGATCGACACCATGCAACAGATG
>JAUYSE010000080.1 GCA_030696465.1 Legionellaceae bacterium | reverse complement strand
ATAGTAAAAAGATATGGCCCCTACACTCAGGAGATCTTTAGATTGGAACTGTCGTAGCTTTCGGTAAAATGAATCGTGGTTAGGAGGGTGGGGTTGCCCCAAAATGTCAGCTAATTTTCGAGCATCCTCTTCAGTAACATGCGTGGCCATGAGTTGTCTGACTAATGGTTTTTTAAGAAAAAAGGTGGAGGCGAGCGCCAGTACTGACAGAATTAATGCAGTATTATATAAATTACTGATATGTGCATTTCTAATACTTTCAGAAACGGACACGGATGGTGGTGCTGAGCTGGTTTGTTGTGCCATGAGAGTAAGCGCTAAAACCGGCGCAAAATTACCAAACCCGGCAAGATACATGGTCCGTGTTGTCCGTTTTTGGCGTAAAACGCCATTAAAATGGCGCTCTAATGTGGAGAGTTGAACCTGTATATTTTTTTCTGAAAACTTTACTAAACGTTCTCTTTGTTCTTCGATAGTATCATTGGTGGCTGTATTTTTTCCTAAAAGGATACAAGTAGGAAAGGTTGCTGCCGCGGCTGATGAGAAGCTACTCGCGGCGAGAAAAGCATAGTAAGCGAAATCTCCGGCTTGAATAGTGGATAAATCATTTGTTTTTAGCAAGTAACTCACCCCTAGTTGACCAAGGATGGAGCATACCAAAAAGGATTGTATCACCTCTTTTCCATATCCTTTGTCAGTCAAATGCGCAGTCAAAAATCGCAGAGAAGAAAAAACGGTGGGCGCTGTTGCTAATAGCAATATGGAGGAATAATCTTTCTCTAATAGCGGCATATTGTGTGCCAACATACCGCCTATAGAAGAAGGAAATAATCCAACGAAGCTGGTGAGTAGTAGGATAGTGAAATTCTCAAAAGGTGTGCCTTTTACCTGATAAAGGCTATCAATATGCGCACGTAAAATAGCTTGATCTTCTTCAGAGAAAAAAGATAAAAAATTTTCGAATGTATTCTCATCGGACGATTTTTGAATAGCTCTGAAAATAGCTTCAAAATCATAATGTAGGGAATGTATTGGGTGTAAGGTATGATGATGTTGTTGAATACCTTCCTTCATATCGTCCTCCTAAATTATATAAAAAGAGTAGAGCAGAATTTGGATACTCTTCGCACTTGAGTCCCATATCCTTGTACGGGACAAGTTTTTGGCGTTGTTGCTCGTTCGCACTCCATCGGTTATCGGCAGCGGGTATGCTTCTACAATAACTTTTAATAAGTTCTTTCCAACGCAAAAGTTGCTAGTGATACAAGCGCCTCACGATAAATGGACGGAGGCAGCACGTTCAAGGATTCTATCGCCGTATTATACGCCTTTTCGGCATCGTGCCGTGCACGATTGAGGGCATTAGTGGACTCAAGAATATTAAGAATATCGGGTAAGGCTCTGCGATCTTTCTGTTTGAGGCAGTCTACAATAAATTGCCTCTCTGCAGGAGAGGCACTTTCAAGTGCATAGAGAAGAGGTAAGGTTACTTTGCCTTCGGCAAGATCATCACCGCATTCTTTTCCGAGGACGTCATTCGTACTGGTGTAATCGAGAATATCATCGATAATTTGGAAGGTCATGCCTATTTGTAGACCATATTGATGTAGAGCGCGTTCCGTTTCGGGGGCTGCGTTAGCGACAATGGGTCCAATGGCTGCGGATGCTGCAAAGAGGATGGCGGTTTTTGACTCAATAATATCGAGATATTCGGTTAAATTGGGAAAGTTACCTTGTTGATGTGACAGTTGCTTTAACTCTCCGGAGGTTATTTTATGTGCGGTTTCTGACATCAGGGAGAATACTCGATGATGCTTACTTTTGATCAAAAATTGAAAGGCTTGCGTTAAGAGATAATCCCCTGAAATAATGCTGATTTTGTTTCCCCAAACGGTGTGGGCCGTGGGTTTATTGCGACGTAGGTCGGAGTTATCTACCACATCATCATGAAGCAGGGTCGCGGTATGGAAGCATTCTATCATGGCGGCAAGATCAATATGATCTTTTCCCGTATATCCACAGGCATGTGCAACTAAAAAAACCAGCATGGGTCTTAGGCGTTTACCACCTGCATCTATAATATGCAGCGCCAAAGTTTCAAACAAGGGAATATCTGATTGTAAATTACTATGAATACAGGTTTGCAGATCATCGAGGTCAGTCTTGACCAAGGTACAGATAGATTCAATAGACATAATAAATATACTCTAAATTTTATACATTAAAGAGGAAATGGATAACATCACCATCTTTGACAATATATTGTTTGCCTTCAGCGCGCATTTTTCCGGCCTCTTTTGCGCCTGCTTCGCCAGCATACTGGATAAAATCATTAAATGCGATGACTTCTGCACGAATAAAGCCTTTTTCAAAGTCACTATGAATAACCCCGGCGGCAACGGGTGCTGTACTGCCTTGATGAATGGTCCAGGCACGTACTTCTTTGACGCCTGCCGTAAAATACGTTTGTAAACCTAATAAATGATAACCGGTTTGAATGAGGCGTTCGAGGCCGGATGTTTCAAGACCTAAATCTTGCATGAAAATTTCACGCTCTTCTGGGCTGAGTTCTGTGAGTGTGGCTTCTGTCGCTGCACACAGGGCAACTACTTCGGCTTGTTCGCTCGCAGCATGCGCTTTAACGATATCAAGTAAAGGATTATTTTCGTAACCGTCATCATCAATATTGGCAATATATAAGACGGGTTTTTGTGTTAAGAGACAGAGGTGATTACAAGAAAGTTTTTCTTCTGGGCTCAGATCTAAAGTGCGGATACCTTGCCCTGTGTTGAGATGGGCATGCATTTTTTCTAGCAAGGCTTTTTCGCTAAGGGCATCTTTTTGTCCGGTTTTACTTGCCTTTGTGGCTTTTAACAGTGCCTTTTCAACCGTATCTAGATCTGCCAATGCTAATTCAGTTTGGATGATTTGAATGTCGCGCAAGGGGTCTACTTTTCCTTCGACATGCACGATGTCTTGATGCTCAAAGCAACGCACCACATGGGCAATGGCATCGGTTTCTCGGATATTGGCTAAAAATTTATTTCCTAAACCCTGTCCTTCATTGGCGCCTTTGACTAAGCCTGCAATATCAACAAATCGCATGTATGCATGTTGTATGTTTTGCGGGTGGACAATGGCAGCTAGTTTATCGAGACGAGAATCCGGGACATTGACAACTCCTACATGAGGTTCAATGGTGCAGAAAGGATAATTGGATGCCTCAATACCTGCTTTAGTAAGTGCATTGAACAAAGTAGATTTACCCACATTAGGTAATCCGACAATACCGCATTGAAATCCCATAAAATAGTTACCTATTGACGTTAAGTTGATTCATAGCAGCAGGCACCCCTTTTTCAAATAGCAGCGGTATAATGTCAAGTGCATTTTGTACCGCTCTTTCTATAAGGGTATGCTCCGCCATGGACGGTTTATTGAGCACAAAAGACAACACTTTGTCTTTGTCCCCTGGATGGCCAATGCCCACCCGTAATCGATGAAAATGCGCTGAGCCTAGGTTTTGAATAATGTGACGTAGGCCGTTATGCCCACCGGCTCCACCATCCGTTTTAAGGAGAATTCTACCGGGTAACACATCGAGATCATCGTGTGCGACCAGTATAGACTCAGGGGGAATACGATAAAAATGAGAAACAGCGCGTACGGCTAAACCACTTTCATTCATGTAAGTATTGGGTAACACCAATTTGCAAGGGTGTTTACCTATATGAGCGGTGGCAATTTCTGCGTAAAAACTGCGTTCTTGAGAAAACTGGGCACCAAGCGAATTTGCGAGTGCTTCGACAAACCAGGCTCCGGCGTTATGCCGCGTGTTATGGTATTGTGTCCCTGGATTACGAAGACCGATAATAGCTTGTATGGTCATGACATGCAGTCTCTGTTGCTCATAACTCTGAAGTGGCGCGGCGTGTCCGCGCCATCCAGGAAGTTTCTGGGTACCGTGGACTCGCCACGTTTAGAAAAGTTAATAAAATGGAATATTAACATTCCCTAATGTATACCTTGTGTAGATTACTCGTGATGCTTATTGCTGTCTTCTTTAACACTAGTGTCGGTTGCTGCAGCAGCATTTTCTGCACCTGCGTCACCTTCAGCTACTTCTTCCTCCTCTACCACTGGCTCATCCAACTCAGGTTTCTTCGGTAAATGGATTCCGACTACTGCTGAGTTATGTGCGTCATCTGTGATAGGGGTTGCAAGTTGCACCTTCGCAGGTAACTTGATATCTGACAAGTGTAGAACTTGATCCAATTCTAGACCACTTAGGTCGACTTCAATGAAGGCTGGTAGATCAGAGGCTTTACAGCGAACTTCTAGCTGAGTCATTACATGGTTTACTACGCCGCCCATGATAACGCCGTTAGAATGTTCTTCATTGAGGAAGTGTAATGGCACTGACTTCACTAAAACATCTTTGGGAGAAACACGTTGTAAATCGATATGCATAATTTGTGTTTTATAGGGATGTCGTTGAATCGCCTTAAGAATAACATGTTCCACTTTATGATTATCAATGCGAATATCAAAAACGCTGGCATAGATACGTTCGTTTTCTAATGCTTTTGCGAGTTTGTTTTGAGGCATTTGTGCCGATTCAGGTTTTTTGTCCCCGCCATAAATAATAATAGGTACAGCATTGTGTTCACGACGTAGGCGGCGGCTCGCACCTTTCCCATAGTCTGATCTGCTTTGTGCTTCTAAAGTAATAGTAGGCATAACTTAGTTTCTCCTGGTTCCACATTTGCGACCAACGTGGGGTTTTATTATAAAAACGTATGCAGTATACAACAGATGATACATCTTGATACACTATTGCAACACGTTACAAAGCGGGCGAGTATACAATAATTTGTAAAGAACTTGAAGTCTTGTTGTTAATTTTATAGAATACGCGGCTTCATGTTCATTCGATTAATAGAGTGTAGCGCATTTTTCCCACGAGGAATATAGACGGAGAGTTAGGTCATGTACGCAGTGATACAAACGGGCGGTAAGCAATATCGCGTTCAGGCAGGGGATGTTTTAAAAGTAGAACTCTTACCTGTCGAAGTGGGTCAGTCCTTTGATTTTGACAAAGTGTTAATGCTTTCAGATGGTCAAGTAGTGACTTGTGGAACACCTTTGCTAGAAAAAGTAGTCGTGACGGCTGAAGTATTGTCTCATGGACGTCATCGTAAAATTAGAATCATTAAGTTTCGTCGTCGTAAACACCATATGAAACAAATGGGACATCGACAAAGCTTTACAGAAATCAAAATTACAACGATTAAAGCATAAATAGAGGTATAATAATATGGCAACTAAAAAAGCCGGTGGTAGTACCCGTAATGGACGCGATTCCAATCCTAAATATTTAGGTGTGAAGCGATATGGCGGTCAATATGTGCAGGCAGGTGAAATCATCGTAAGACAACGGGGCACTCGTTTTCATCCAGGTGAAGGTATAGGCTGTGGTCGAGACCATACTCTATATGCACGTGTTTCTGGATATGTAAATTTTGCGGTGAAAGGTTTACCTCAGCGTCAATTTGTTTCCATAGAACCTGCAATGGAAGTAGAAGTCTTAGTAGAAGAAGCAGCATAAAGATAAGTGCGCTTCTAAATCATTCATGTTGCTCAGCACGGCTGCTCTGGATTCCGAGGTTTATCCGCAGAATCCAAAGCAGGTGCTTTATATTGTCACTCAGTAGTCAATGTGCTTTTCATGAAAAAACAAAATAGGGTGCACAGAAATGCGGTTTGTAGATGAAGCCATTATTGTAGTAGAAGCAGGCAATGGTGGTGCCGGAGGCTTAAGTTTTCGTCGTGAGAAATATATTCCGTTTGGCGGTCCTAATGGCGGAGATGGCGGAGATGGTGGTTCTATATATTTACAGGCGACAACGCAATTAAATACCTTAGTTGATTTTCGTTACAAGCGTCATTTTAAGGCGGCAAATGGCCAAGGTGGGATGAGCAGTGATTGCACTGGCAAAGCCGGTGATGATCTGGTCATTCTCGTTCCTGTAGGCACCGTTATATTTGATGCAGATACCGACGATGTGCTTGGCGATGCTTCTTCTCCAGATGAAAAAATATTAGTGGCTCAGGGTGGTTTTCATGGCCTTGGCAATGCCCGCTTTAAAAGCAGTATCAATCGAGCTCCACGTCAAACAACGCCCGGAAGTCCCGGAGAATCGCGTCGTCTACGTTTGGAGTTACGGGTTTTAGCAGATGTCGGTCTATTAGGCTTACCAAATGCCGGAAAATCCACCTTGATTCGCTCCGTTTCAAGTGCGAAACCTAAAGTTGCAGATTACCCCTTCACGACCTTGCATCCAGAATTAGGTGTTGTGAGCCCAGTTCCCTACAAAAGTTTTGTGATGGCGGATATTCCCGGACTCATTGAAGGCGCTTCTGAAGGAGTGGGGCTTGGACATCGCTTCTTAAAACATCTCGCGCGTACGTCTTTTTTATTACATGTGGTTGATATATTACCTTTAGAGGGCGTCACAACCCCCTTGGAAGCTATCCGTGTGATTGAACAAGAATTACTACTATTTGATGCCGATTTCCAAAATAAGCCGCGTTGGTTGGTCTTCAATAAGATAGATTTGATTGCTGATCAAGAAGAACGAGATCGTATCGTTCATGACTTGGTAACTGCGTTGAATTTTAAGGGCCCAGTGTTTATGGTATCTGCCATCACCGGAGAAGGCACTACTGCTTTGTGTCAGGCTTTGATGCGGGCATTAGAGACGGATGACGAGCATTAGAGGCCTTGTTGGCAGCGTTTTTGGGTTGGGCGGGAATGGCTGACTTTTAAAGAGGATTCTCTGATGTCCACAGTCTTATTAATGAAGAAAAGTACTTTACTCAAATCGACGTCATTGGTTTCAATCTTCACCTTTTTTTCACGTTGTCTTGGTTTTTTTCGAGACATGGTAATCGCACAGTTTTTTGGCGCAGAAGCGGGAATGGATGCCTTTTTAGTGGCTTTCCGTATTCCTAATTTTATGCGACGCTTATTCGCAGAAGGTGCCTTTGCGCAGGCGTTTGTTCCTGTTTTATCAGAGTATCAGGCGACACGTCCCTCAGAAGATGTCAGGGTTTTTATTGCACACATTGCCGGCAATTTAAGTGCAGTATTATCCCTGGTTACCGCATTAGGTATCTTATTAGCGCCATGGATTATTACCATTTTTGCGCCTGGTTTTGAAAGTATGCGCGCTGAATTAGCCTCAGAGATGTTGCGGATCACGTTTCCTTACTTGTTTTTCATTTCTTTAACGGCAATGGCTGGCGCAGTATTAAACACCTACGGCTATTTTGGGGTGCCCGCGATTACGCCAATTTTTTTAAATATATGTATGATCATGGCGGTTTGGTATTTTACTTCTTGGTGTCATATTCCGGTAGTGGGTGTTGCCTGGGGGGTGTTTGTTGCGGGAGTGGTGCAGTGCTTATTTCAGCTTCCATTTTTGTATCACAAAGGCTTATTGGTAAAACCTGCTTTTAACTGGAAAGATCAGGGGGTCAATAGGGTTTTGAAGTTGATGGTACCTGCTTTATTTGGGGTATCTATTGCGCAATTGAATCTCATGGTAGATTCCATGTTTGCCTCTTTTTTAGCAGTAGGTAGTGTTTCTTGGTTGTATTTTACAGATAGGCTGACTGATTTTCCACTTGGGGTTTTTGGGGTGGCGATTGCAACGGTGATTTTGCCTTATCTTTCTAGGCGATATGCGGCAGAACATGCTGACGGTTATTCGCGAGCCTTAGATTGGGGATTGCGCTTATTATTACTTTTAGGTTGTCCGGCAGCGCTAGGATTAGCGTTATTTTCAATGCCGCTGATTGTGTCGTGTTTTGGTTATGGTGCCTTTTCGGCACATGATGTATTGCAGACTCAAAAAAGCTTAATAACCTTGGCTTTAGGGGTTCCCGCTTTTATGATGATTAAGGTATTAGCCTCGGGTTATTATGCGCGGCAGGATATCAAAACACCGGTTAAAATTGGCGCTTGGTGTATGCTTATAAACAGTATTTTATGCGCAATACTTATTTATCCTTTGGCACATGCTGGTTTGACCTTAGCGTCGGCGCTGGCCGGGTATATGAACGCGCTATGTTTACTCATTGGCTTGAAACGACAAGGGGTATATTGTCCGCAGCCTGGGTGGAAATACTTTATTTTTCAACTGACGTTGGCTTTATTGGGAATGGCGCTTTATTTAGGGTGGATTCAGGGCACACTAAGCGATTGGATGAACCTTCCGGCACGATGGCGTTTAGCCTGGTTGTTATTAGATGTTTTTGGTGCTATGGGTATATATGTGGCTATTTTAACCCTATTAGGGTTAAGAGTTTCCGCATTTCGCGGTCAATTGAACGAAGGGGTACGATAATGCTCAAGGATGTACATTATACAATAGATGCTGCCGACGCCAAGCCGATATATTGGGTGGCTGGTCCACTTGCAATAGAAACACAGTATGCTTCTTACCAAGCTTATTTTAAAGCTCAGGGTTTTATTGGAAAGGCGGGACAAACTTGTGTCTTGAGTGATCGTGCTGGGGTAACTGAAGCAGTGTTTGTGGGAATTGGAGAAGAGTCTCTTTCTACTGCGCTGAGTATTGCCGCGTCTAGTTTACCGGAAGGGAAATATAGGCTTCAGGAATCATATTCAGAGGATGTATTAATTTATTGGGCCTTGGCGCAATATTCTTTTCAATCGTTTAAAGTACAAAACCTTCCCTCACGTGTTTTAGTGGTAACTCCCGCGCATTTTTCAAGCCTGAAGATAATGCGGGAAGCACTGTATCTCGTGCGAGATTTAATTAATCAACCAGCGAATGTATTAACGCCAGAGCATTTTGCGGAGCAAGCACTTGCATTAGGGCGTTCGTTTGGAGCAACGGCGACCGTATGGACGGGAGAAGAGTTACTAGAGGAATTTCCAGCCGTGTATACCGTCGGTAAAGCCTCTGCTTCGGCTCCGCGCATGGTTTGTTTGAGCAATGGAGATCCAAAACACCCCTTAGTGGCATTAGTAGGCAAAGGCGTTTGCTTTGACTCCGGAGGCTTAGATATTAAAACCGGTTCTAGCATGTTACTCATGAAAAAAGACATGGGTGGTGCTGCGCATGCTTTAGGTTTAGCGCATTGGATTTGGTCCTTAAACCTACCGATCCATTTGATGGTTTGGTTGCCGATTGTGGAGAATGCTATTGGTTCAAATGCTATGCGCCCCAGCGATATTATACGCATGCGTAATGGTTTGACGGTAGAAATTGATAACACCGATGCAGAAGGTCGTTTAATTTTAGCCGATGCCCTTACTGCAGCTTGTGAAAAAAAACCAGAATTATTGATTGATTTTGCTACCTTGACGGGTGCTGCTAGAGTTGCGCTTGGTCCTGACATATCGGCTTTTTTTAGTAATGATGCGGTGTTGGCGAAAGAGTTATTACAGGCCTCTGAGGCAACGCGAGATCCCTTATGGCAATTGCCATTGTTTGCCCCTTACAAAGCATTTATAGATTCAAAAATAGCGGACACGCTCAATTCTGGGGGGAGTGGGTACGCTGGTGCCATTGTGGCCGCTTTATTTTTACAGTTCTTTGTGCCCAATAATATCCCCTGGGTGCATTTCGATATGATGGCCTGGAATCTTACGGATAAGCCCGGTAAACCTATGGGAGGTGAAGCCATGGCTTTGCGTGCAGTGATGCATTATCTTCAAGGAAGGTTTGGTTCTCCTCGTCTTTCAGAGAAAAAGGTGTAATGTTAAAAATAGCGCTCCAACGAATGCAGAGTATTTTTTCGGCTCAAGCGCTGCAAGTAGCAGAAACGCTCTTTAAGTCTAGTGGTGTTTTACGGGTTAGATTGCATGATGGTTTAGTGAAAGCAGAAGTGCGTGGTGATAAGCATTTTGTGTATGGAGTGCATTTTGATTTAAAATCTTGGCCGGCAGTGGCGGCAAAATGCACTTGTGGAACAAAGCATCCTTGTGTGCATGTGGCTGCAAGTTTACTTGCCTTAGCGGTACGCGATACGCCTCTTTCGGAAATGAATAGTTATTCCCTGACTAAAGTCACTACCCCTTTGCGAGTAAATCTGGGTGCTGCGGAGTGGTATAGCACTTTAGAATCATCCGATCTCGGTTTATTTTCTTATGAATTGGGTATTGATATTCAGGGTAAAAAAATCAGTATGTTGCCCGTTCTTGCTTATTGTGCAAAATGTTATGGCCCACAGATATTGGATTTTCCGGATACTAAGCTGATAGTGTGTCCATTACCAGATGGAACGCAAATTGAAATCCCATTAGGGCGAATTAAACCGTTGTTACAATTTTTGCAAGAATACGCGTTACGTATGTCTTCAGATTTGGACCGCTGGGAATTAGCCAGTTATGATTTATTAAAAGTACAAGCCTTAGAAGTAGAACTTCCAGAAATTAAAGTACGTTGGCATACCGAAAATCAGATTCGCACACGTTTGTTAGCTTTTTTGTCAGGAAAGTCAGATGAGAAAATAGCACTTCCTCCGGGCGTGAATGTACAACTAAGAGATTATCAATGGCAGGGCGTTGCTTGGCTGCAAAATTTACGAATTTTGCAGCTAGGAGGCATTTTAGCGGATGATATGGGCTTAGGTAAAACAGTACAAGTTCTTATCCATTTAGCGATAGAAAAAACACAAAATCGTTTACTAAAACCAGTGCTCATTGTGGCGCCAACGAGTTTGGTAAGAAATTGGCAGTTAGAAGCGGCGCGTTTCACGCCAGCGCTACGCGTGTTGGTGCATCACGGGAATGATCGTAGCTTCGAACATTTTGATGAGTATGATGTGATAGTCACCACCTACACATTGGTACAGCGAGATAAAAAGCATTTGTTACAGACGCAGTTTACTTATCTTATTCTGGATGAGGCGCAGTATATTAAAAATGCGCGAAATAAACGTACCCAATGTTTACAAGAGTTAGTGGTTCGTCATCGATTGTGTTTGACTGGTACTCCTTTAGAGAATCATTTAGAAGAGTTGTGGTCGTTATTTCATTTTTTAATGCCAGGGTTTTTAGGCGATCGCGCTTATTTTCGGAAAAACTTTCGTCATCCCATCGAAAAAGAAAAAGATATCGATACGCAATTGACGTTGATGCGGCGCATCCAACCCTTTATGTTGCGGCGAACGAAAGATGCGGTATTGCAAGAATTACCTGAAAAAACAGAAATTGTACAAATGATACATTTGGAAGGGGTTCAACGCGATTTATATGAGGCAATTCGCATCAGTATGGTGCAAAAAATACATAAAATTATTCAGGAAAAAGGTTTT
>JAUYSE010000193.1 GCA_030696465.1 Legionellaceae bacterium | reverse complement strand
TGGTTGATACTGATCATAATCAATACCTTAGAATTCTTCCGTGTAACTCCCGTTGGTAATCGCTGATATGGTGTATTGCCAAAATGCTAAAGCGGGCTTATTTTCAGGAATGATTGATATTTCCCAACAACCTGAATGTGTTTTCCATAACTCATTGACAATGGACTGACCGATACCCTTTCCTTGAAATTTAGCAAGAATAAAAAATTCAGCCATATTCCAATCAACATTGAGCTGAGTACCTTTTTTATTAAGCAGCATAAAACCCGCTAACTCATTTTTAACTTTAATAAGAAATGCTTGATTGGGATTTGTGAAATAAGAAGTTAAATCATCTGGAATAAAATCCAGATTCACAGGACATTCCCAACCATTGTTTAATCCACAATAACGACCAAGCTCATAGATGTAAAATAACCACATATTCTGAATAATAGGGTAATCATCTATAGTTGCTTCAATAAGTTGAGGTTTCAATTTTGAAATCATGGGTTTTTCCTAAACTCTTTATTTAAATACTTTCATGCTCATTATTAAAATATATTAGTCGATTCAATGCTTTTTCTAATTATTTGGACAAAGCCTAATAATCACTTGTCGTGAACAAGAACCAAACACTGTAGGAAGCATTTTTCAACTAATTCTTGTAGCTTCATGTCGATGTTTCGTCTTGAAGTATGTGGCTTGGCCATTTTGTAGTCGGGTCTTCTTCATCTCTCCAATAATCGTCTATTTTAATGCCATTTTTTGTAATGACTCGCTTATTCCCATCTTTCTCTAAAATTTTATTTGAATCGGGATAAATACAAACTTCCTTATTAGATTGATTTGAAAGAGCAAAAAATAGCATGGGAGAGTCAGTATGATTGTAAAATTGGTGGGCAACTCCAGTTTTAAAAAAAACTAAATCTCCTTCTTTGACTTTGTAAAATTCATTGTCTTGCCTGACAGTTCCGGAGCCTTTCAGTATGATGAATAACTCTTCTTCTTCCTGATGCTGGTGATAAGGACAAGAGAAAGATTTTGGATTGAGGATTTCGACATGAAAACCCAGTTTTTTTGTTTGCCAGAGTTTTGCAATTTCAGCTACAGAAGCTAAATAATTTTTACCATGCTGCCATTCATTAAAATTGAGCTGAGCATCGGAAAATAGATTAATTAAGCACTTCATAAAATTTCTCGGTTTCCTTGATGTTTTTGTACTATCATTTGTATTTCAAAAAGAATTTTAAATTTTTTGCGCTACCCAAATTGTAGCCTCACCACATTCAGGATCGCGTATTTTATGAATTAACACTTTAAAAGAAAAACTTTCGAGAAGACTGCTATATTCTTTTGTTGATAAAGACGCATGATAAAGCTGTTGGCCACCATTATCACTCCAGACTTCTCCTTCCTCTTCTCCGGAGGTAAAAGCAAGTACACCCCCTGGCTTAATATGTGACGCAAATATTTTGAACATTTTACGTTGGCTATCATGGTCAAGGTGAAAAAAGCTATGCCACGCCAGTATTGCATCGAATTGTTGCTGTAAATTTATATTACGCATATCGGAAACTATCCAACTTTCATTTGGAAAACGCTTTTTACATAGCTCAATCATTTTTTGACTACCGTCTACACCAGTAACTTTAAATCCTTTTTCAATAAAGAACTGTGCGATTGGTTCTCCAGTTCCACAACCCAAATCTAAAATTGTGCCTTTAGGAGGAATTGTATTCACGATTAAATTAAGATATTCCGACTCCATGAGACTTTTAGTGCGAGCATCATCGAACCAATTGATGATTTCATCATATACTTCATATACTTCATAAACTTTGGTTTTATTCATCTTACTCATTAGTGATTGCTCCCTAATTCTGAAACTCAAGATAGGTAAGAATAGCTGAATTTATTGAAAAATAATAATCGGCATTTTTAATTAAGTGTACCCCAAAGTGTACCCGAGAATTTTTATTGTGAGGTGTTTTTATCGTAACTCATTGATGTCATTGGTCGGGACGGAAGGATTTGAACCTTCGACCACTAGCACCCCATGCTAGTGCGCTACCAGGCTGCGCTACGCCCCGAGAGTTTTGCATCATATCCGATTCGCTTAAAAATCACAACTTACATTTTTGTGGCGAGGGTGTTTTTCAAGGGTATTTTTTAACGTGTAATGCGTATGGATACATCGCTGGCATTTTTTAGCGCGGAAGGTTTGTGAACGGTAATATTGAGGGCAGATATATTGAATTTTTTTTGTATGAGATTGGCAACTTCATTAGCAACCGTTTCAATCAGTTGAAAACTGCGTGATGTCACAAAAGCAGAGACTTGTTCTGCAAGGACGCTGTAATCTAGCGCATGGCTAATATCGTCCGCATAGTGATGGGTTTGACAGGGAATTTGAATATCAATGAAGAGGTTTTGCTGTATCGCTTGTTCCCAAGCATGGACCCCAATACGTGCAGGGATGCAGAGACCGGTAATGCTTAGACAATCCGAATGGCTGCTCACAGAGCATCCTTTGCGGGATGATAAGCTGGGCTAAACTCCTGCAGTGCCTGTAAAAAGACTTCTACATGTTCTGGTGGAACATCCGGCGTAATACCATGCCCAAGGTTGGCAATATGCCCAGAGCCAGCGCCATAAGAGGCTAACATCTGTTGAACTTGTGCGCGAATACAGCTAGGAGAGCTTAGTAGCACGGAAGGGTCTAAATTGCCTTGTAAAGCGACTTTCTGCCCAACGCGTTGACGGGCTTGTTTAAGGTCGGTCGTCCAATCTAAGCCCAGTACATCACAACCACTGAGGGCGATTTCTTCTAACCATTGTCCGCCACCCTTAGTAAACAAGATGATTGGCGTAGTGGGGTGCATTCTTTTTAGATGTTGAATGATTTCTTTCATGTAAAACAGAGAAAAGTGTTGGTAGTTCTGGGGAGTAAGAATTCCGCCCCAAGTATCAAATAGCATAATGGCATTGGCGCCGGCATTTATTTGAGCCTCTAAATACGCGTTGATTTGAATTTTTAGGCAGTTGAGCAATGCGTGCATAGATTGAGGGTCATTATATAATAGTTGCAGTGTTTGCTTGAAATCTTTACTGCTTTTGCCCTCAATCATGTAACACGCGAGAGTCCAGGGGCTGCCAGAGAAACCAATTAACGGTATATGTGCGGGCATAGAGTGTCGAACAAGTTTGATGGCTTGCATGACATAATCTAGTTCTTCCAACAACGGCGTTTGTGGGAGGGCTTGGATATCAGTAGGGCTGCGCAGGGGCCTTTCAAAAACCGGGCCTTCGCCGTCTTGAAAAGAAAGACCGAGTTGCATCGCATCGGGAATCGTTAGAATATCTGAAAATACAATAGCGGCATCGAGTGTAAAGCGCTGCAGAGGTTGCAGTGTTACTTCACAAGCAAGTTCAGGGGTTTTGCAAAGGCTTAGAAAATCACCGGCACGTGCACGGGTTTTTCGGTATTCAGGAAGATAGCGCCCTGCTTGGCGCATAATCCAGGCAGGGGTTCTGGGGATAGCTTCCTTACGGATCGCCTTTAAGAATAGCGAATGGTGGATGGGGTTATTTTCAATCATCGGCGCGTCTTATCCTAGTGAAATAGGAAGGGCATTATAGGTGAAGATGGTGATGCATTTTAGCGCAATCATAATAAACATCGGAGAAAAATCAAGCCCAGAGATAGGTGGGACAAATCGCTTCCCTAAGCGTAGCGCAGGGTTGCTTAAAACCATAAGCACGGGCATGAAGAAACTCTGATTTAAAGGCTGTAACCAAGACACCAACACTCGCGCTAAAATGATAAAAAATAGTAGATTACAGGGAATGATGATGAAATCTGCCAATGTTAATAGGGCGAGATTATAATAGGAAATGAGGGCGCCATAGAGCAGAAAACTAAAGAGAATAAATTTAAGGAGAGTGAGGGTTAAGAAGCCTAATAGCGCCACGTAGTCATAGCGAGGATTAAACGATTTCGGGGCATGTTTATCAAAGACGCCCAAAATGGGTTGTAAAAGGGTATAAATAATATGGCAAAATGGATTAAGCGTGCTAAATTGCATATAGCGTAGTGCAATACGCAAACACAGCAGAGTGCCCGCGAGTGAGAAAAAAGCGGAAAGTAGGAAATATATAACCGTATATAAACCTGTCATCATGGTATATCACTCCTTATACGTGGGCCAAACAAAGCGGTTCCTATGCGTACACAATTGCTTCCTGCGCGAATGGCTGCTTCAAAGTCATCACTCGTGCCCATAGACAACATATTGCATGATGGCGCCGAGCTGTCCCGTAGTATACGGAAACGCGAGAAGCTTGCATATTGTTTTTCTGCCGTTAATTGAAGTTTAGGTAGCGCCATAAGCCCCTGAAGTTGTAGATGTGGCAATGCTTGTATGGCACTAATTAATTCAGGAAGCGTTTCTGGGGTACATCCATTTTTCTGGGTTTCTGCATCAAGGTTTACTTGTATACAAATTTGTAATGCAGGCAGGGAAGGACTACGATGTTGTGACAGCGCTTGTGCTTGTGTCACAGATGAAACACCCTGTACCCACTGAAAATGCGCGGAGATGGTAGGTATTTTATTTTTTTGCAACTGACCAATAAAGTGCCAGTTTATATCTGAAGGAAGCGCTGCTTGTTTTTTTAATGCCTCTTGTACGTAGTTTTCACCAAAATGACGTAAACCCAAGGCATAGGCCTCTTGTATCGCAGAGATAGGCTGTCCTTTGCTGACGGCTAAAAAAAGGATAGTGTCAGGATTACTGATGGCTGCGTGTTGAATTTTTTGTTGCAAGACAGGTAAGCGTTGTGCAATAGAGGCAGGCATGGTTTATTCGCTTCTATGTTTCATGATACGTGCCTTGTCGCGTTGCCAGTCTCGGTCTTTGGTGGATTCTCGTTTATCGAAAGATTTTTTCCCTTTAGCGACCGCAATAGACACTTTCACTTTATTGTTTTTCCAATAAAGAGATAAAGGGATTACCGTGTAGCCTTGCCTTTCAATACAGCCAATCAGATGATTGATTTGGCGACGTGAGAGCAAAAGTTTACGCATACGTTGAGGTTCAGGCAAAGTATGTTGTGAAGCGGTAGGCAGGGGTTGAATTTGTGCATTTAAGAGCCATGCTTCGCCGCGTTTAATAAAAACGTGCGCATCGGTTAAATTGATCTTTCCGGCGCGTAGGCTTTTCACTTCCCAGCCCATCAGCACTAAGCCTGCTTCTATGGTCTCTTCGATAAAATAGTCAAAACGCGCCTTTCTATGCGCGCAGATTTGGGTGTTTTCTGAATCGACCATAGGGTTTATCCAATTGTAGAGTATCCGTCGTCTACCACGAAAGTGTGTCCATTCACTTTACGGGCTTCGGGGAGACAAAGTAAGTAAACCGCATTGGCAACGTCTTCAGGGGTGAGAGGCGAGTTGCTTAACGCTCTTTCCTGATAAGATTCTAACAGTTGCGCACGGTTCGGGAAATATTTTAAGGCATCGGTATCAACTACCCCCGCAGAAACCGTATTTACGGTGACACCATATTCAGCCAATTCAATACTAAGAGAGCGTACCAGTGCTTCTAACGCGGCTTTGGAGGCACCAATAAATCCATATTCAGGAATGGCTCGGTGAGCGCCGAGGCTAGACAAGGCAATGACGCGACCACCTGGGTTCATCAAGGTATATCCTTGCGCCACTAAATGTTGTAAGGCCAACGCATTGGTTTCCATGCACCAGCGCCAATGTTTGGTGGACATTTTTAAAGTGGGTTTGAGCACGCCACTGGCGGCATTGCTGATAAGGAAATCTAATCGAGGAAAGTGCTGTTGAAAAGTCGTATAGAGTGATTTAACAGAATCAAGATCAGCCACATTGCATTGAATAGCAACGGCCTTTCTGCCCATGCTTTCGACGAGCTGCACGAGTTCTGCCGCTTCATCAGAGCTATTATAATAAGCGACTGCAGCGTCACAGCCTTTTTCAGCAAGTTTTAACACAGTTGCTCGGCCAATCCCGCGGCTACCGCCGGTCACTAAGGCCACTTTATTTTGAAAGCAGGTGCTCACAGCTATTCCTCATCCGTTATCATGGAATGGGAGAACATAGCGCTAATAGGGAGGGAATGTCAATTAATATGCATGCAAAATCCAGAGAGGGTTCCTGGATCCCGCGGATAAACCGCGGGAAGAAGGAGGTGTAGGAATTAAAAATTATTCTTTACATTTTTATTTGGATGTCAAAACCATAGTAGCAAAGGGCTGCGCCGATGATAAGACTGATGACAATGCAAACAAATTGCGAGGGACGATGTTCAACACATCGCATGAACATTTTGTCAGAGCATTCAGGGAATACTATCCGTAAAACACCTTTTAGGAAGATAGACAAGCAGACGACACTGGTAAGAATGTTTAAGGTATCATGAAAATCATGCTGCATTAAAACGAGGATGGTCCCTGCAATCAGAGGTATCATGCCGGTGATAAATTTTAACTCAGGTCGGGTCATGAGTTCACGAAAAACCATTTGGTAATGATTCATATGAAAAGCAAAACCTATATTAGTGACCAATAGAATAATGCCAAGACCTTGTGCTAGATAGTGCGTTGTGTCCATGTATGTGGCTCCTGATGATGTAAAAACTTCGGTGGATTTGTTTCTTACAACACTCAAGTTCACGATACACTAAGATCCGCTGTGGTATCAACTAAAAATAGAGTATAATTTTATGGTATAGCGCAAACATAAGAGCAAGAGCGCTCAACATAAGATCTTTCAACATAGAGAAGCTTAAAAATGATGATGGAAACTTGTTTTCAACGCATTATTCTGTATGCACGGCAATATCGTGCCAAACAAAATCAGGCTGAAATTATAGGTCGATTGCTCCATTTTTTATCTCAATGTAAGGTCGAAGTATTTGTCCATGAAGACGCCGCACCATACTTGCATCTTCAATTGCCTACATTAGCCTCGTCAGCATTGCGCGCGGATTCTGATCTAATTGTGGTTATTGGTGGAGATGGTAGTTTATTATCGGCCGCGCGCATGGCCATTATCGCCGATGTGCCGGTGGTAGGTATCCATAGAGGAAGATTAGGGTTTTTAACGGATATATCACCTGAGCAGATGGAAAGCCAATTACAAGACATTTTGCAAGGTAAGTATCAAGAAGAACGGCGTTTGTTATTACACATTCAGATTCGCGATCAGAAAAAAGTTTATTTTGAAACCAACGCCTTGAACGATATTGTTTTAAGCCGAGGCTCCGATCCGCATCTTATTGATTTTCATATTTGGGTTAATCAACATTATGTCAGCCATTATCGTGCAGATGGGATGGTGATAGCCACACCAACGGGATCTACCGCTTATGCTTTGTCAGCCGGCGGGCCTATTTTACATCCAACCTTGAATGCGATTACTTTAGTGCCCTTATGTCCACATCGTTTAAGTTCACGTCCTTTAGTGATTGATGCGGATAGCGTCATTAAAGTGGAGCCCTGTATCTCCAATGAACATCCCTTGTCATTGAGTTGCGATAGCCATGAGACCCATGTAGTGGGGCCAGAACACTGGGTACAACTCACAAAGCAGTCGCGCTTATTGCGTCTTTTACATCCTTTAGAGTATCGTTACTATGATACCTTACGTATGAAATTAGGCTGGGAATCAGGAGAGCATGCATGCTAAGCGCCTTATCCATTCGAAATTTTACAATTATTGATACCTTGGCCTTGGATTTTTCAGCAGGATTCACCATTTTTACGGGAGAGACCGGCGCTGGAAAATCAATTCTCATCGATGCTTTATTATTGACGTTAGGAGAACGTGCCGAGAGCCGGATGCTCCGAAACGATAAAGCACCTTGTGAAATTACCGCCCAATTTAGATGTGCGCCCAACACGTCGGCGCGACATTGGTTAGCAGAGCATTCTTTTACCATAGAAGAAGATAGTTTGATTATCCGTCGAGTAGTCGATGCGAGTGGGCGTTCTAAGGCCTATTTGAATGATGTACCTGTGAGTTTACAGAGTCTTAAACAGTTGGCAGCACTTTTAGTGCATCTGCACGGACAACACGATCAGCACTGTTTAACACAACCCAGCATGCATAGAGCGCAGTTAGATGCTTATGCACAACATAGTGAATTGCTTGCTGAAGTGGGCGCTGCTTACCAAAAACTCATACACATTGAACAACAGATTATGGCCGCACAAGATGCCAATACGCAACGTGACCGCTTGGCTTTGTTAGAGTTTCAATATCAAGAGTTGAGTCAGCTGTGTTTAGATGAAGAAGAATTAGAGACCCTTCCTCAACGTCATCAATTACTACATAAAGCCCAAGATCATTTAATTACCGTCGATGCATTGCGTGAGCTTTTTCAAGGGGATGAAGGTCATACCATCGGACAACGCTTACATCAAGCGCTGCAGCTATTGCGCCAACTGCCCGCAAACAATAAAAATGTGTCGCAAATTCAAGAAATGTTAGATCAGATGGGAATACTTTGTACGGAAGCAGAAGATCAATTAGAACACTTTACACAAGATATTTCACTGGATCCCGAGCAACTGCAGCAGGTTGAACAACGCTTGAGTCAATTGCACCATATGGCACGAAAATATCAAATAGAACTTAAGGCTTTACCAGAACTGTTTCAACACATTCAGCATGAATTAAGTGTATTAAAGCAATCGCAGGGAGATGTAGAGCGTTTGCGTCAAGAATATGCAGACTCTATTGCAAAATATGATGTTTTTGCAAAAAAATTACACGACTCAAGGCTCATGTTTGCCAAAGACTTGGGGTTACGTATCGGCGAGCATATTCGTCTTTTAGGAATGCCGCATGCGCTCTTTCATGTGCAAGTGACGCCGCAAGATAAACGCACCGCACATGGTCATGATAAAGTAGAATATGGTATTCAAACAAATCCTGGCACGCCATTACAAGCCTTAAATCTGATTGCCTCAGGTGGAGAGTTGTCCCGTATTAGCTTGGCGATTCATCATATTCTGGCTGAAACGCATACGGTACCAACGCTCATTTTTGATGAGGTAGATGTTGGTATTAGCGGTGGAACGGCTGCTTTGGTCGGCGAGCATTTGCAATCACTGAGTCAAAAAGTGCAGGTGTTGTGTGTAACCCACCAAGCACAAGTGGCTTGTCACGCCAATCATCATTTTCGCGTGCATAAGCATACTGAGCAAGAGCAAACCTATTCTCAGGTACAATATCTGTGCGCTGAAGAAAAAATTGAAGAATTAGCTAGAATGCTCGGAGGACGTGTGATTACTGAACAAACGCGTAAACATGCACAAGAATTATTAGGTGCCGTATGACCACTCCTCCAGCACGAATTATCATTGGGATTAGCGGCTCTTCGGGCATTATATATGGCGTGCGCTTACTTGAAGTTTTGCGTACTCTGCCCATAGAAACACATTTGGTGATCACGAAAAGTGGGCATTTAACACGTACCTTCGAGACCTCGTATTCCGTTGACGATATGAAAGCCTTGGCGGATCACTACTATGCGAATCAAGATATTACGGCCTGTTTAGCCAGTGGCTCATTCCAGACCATGGGGATGATAGTTGCACCTTGCTCTATGAAAACACTGGCAGAAATTGCACATGGAATCGGTAGTACCTTGCTTACTCGTGCAGCAGATGTTGTTTTAAAAGAGCGTCGCCGTTTAGTGTTGCTACCTCGAGAAGCGCCATTACATCTTGGTCATCTACAAAATATGGTACAAGTGACGCAAATGGGCGGGATTATTTTCCCACCGGTACCGGCCTTTTATCATCAACCAGAGACCATTGCAGATTTAGTCGAAGATACCGTGACACGCGTCTTAGATTTATTTCAGATTCATGTTCCAGGGACGAAACGCTGGAAGGAATAAAGCGAGACTCAGACTTACTTTGGTGAGTTGCTTAAAGCATTCAATCAAGGAATTTCCGCCTTATTAAAGGAGGGCCCCGTCCGCACGCAGGCTTTTGCGAGCACGGCGGGGTCCGCAGGCAGGACCCGCCTTTCCAATCTAGAAAAAGCGGGAATTCATTTAAGCTAAAGGTTTTGTATCGTGCGCATTAAAAGCGCTGGTGTCAAATATGAGGATAACTTAACAACCATTTCCAAATAGGCATGATAGAGATATTGCCACATTCTGCCTCCGTATTTTCTGTTAATATGAGGCCTGTTTGAAGATGGTAGCTAGACATGGCTTCTTGTAAACCAGCGAATTCGCGTTTTTCTGTTTCGGGAGAGTCTAGTTCGGTAGTCACCTGAATAGCTTGAACAATGACATTATTTTGCTTAATGATAAAATCACATTCTTTGTTTTCTCTATGAAAATAAATATCATGTCCGCGTCGTTTTAGCTCAAGAAATACAATATTTTCCAGTAGGCGACCACGATCCTCCGAGATCCTAAATCCAATCTTTTGAGCGAGAGCATGGTCGATGACATACTCTTTTTTGCCATAATGCGCTTGTACCTTTAGAGAGGGACTATAACGACTAATAAAAAAACAGAGATAACTCATTTCCAAGTAATAACAATAATCAGAGACGGTATTTGCGCTGGCTAACTTTAATAAGGTTTTTAATTTATTAAAACTGACATCTTTTCCAACATGACTGGCAAGATAATATACTAAGGACTTTAATGCTTGCTCTTTGCCTATCTTGTGACGAACAATGATGTCACGATATAAAATACTGTCATAGAGATCGTTTAAATAATCGGGTTGTTCAAAACGAACATAATCGGGGATTCCCCCGGTTTGGAAATAACGATTAAATACACTTTTTAAGTATGCTTTATCTTCGGTGGTATAAGTGCGCGCGATATCAAAGCTGCTGTCAGATATGCTGAGATATTCCTTGAATGAATAAGGATACATTTCTAATCCAATATAACGACCAGTTAAATGGGTTCCTAACTCGTGACTGAACAACTGTGCATTTGAGCCGGTTAAATAAATTTTATATTGTTGATCATGCAGGCGTCTGACAAATTTTTCCCAACCTGGTATATTTTGGATTTCATCAAAAAAAACAATTTTTGCAGGCCCTATCAGTTCAATAAGCATTTCTAGTAATAATTGAAAATCATGAATAGTGAAATCAACCAAACGGTCATCGTCAAAGTTAAAATAAAAGTGTGCATTTAATTGCTGTGAGCGTGCATACTGGATGAACGTAGATTTTCCCGAGCGGCGCATACCTTTGATGATGATAATTTGGTTGTTATCTTGTAAAGGTTCAAATTTTCCCCATAGTGAGCGGATGATATGATGCTCAGGGAGTCTAATGGGTTGTTGCTCTTGAATTAATTGTTTTATAATTTGATGATTCATGAATATCAACATATTTTGTTGTTTGTAATGACAGAATACTACGTTATTTATATATTGTGAATATACAAATCAAAGTATTTTGAAGTTTTAGGGGGGCGGGAATGGCTATTGAAATATTGGAGGGAATACTATGAGTGATGAATCTTTAGATAAAGATCAAAAGGGAGCGTCCCAGTCTGAGTTAGGGAAGGGAGCGGAGTACGATCAATCCTACAACCCAAACAGATTGTATCCTATTTTACGGGCAGGAAAACGAGAAGAAATTGGTATTGATCCACTGGCATTACCTTTTATGGGATTTGATTGTTGGAATCATTATGAAGTGTCTTGGTTGAATGCCAAGGGAAAGCCCGTAGTCGCGATTGCCGAAATAATATATGATTGTAGTTCGCCCTCTATTATTGAATCTAAATCATTAAAGTTATACTTTAATTCATTGAATAATACTCAATTTAAGAATGTAGAAGCAGTTGAACGGCTGGTCAAAGAGGACCTACAGAAATGTGTGGGTAGTGAAGTATGGGTGAGCATTTCCGCCTTAAGTGAGGCAAAACAAGTCACAATACAGCCCGCTTTTTCTGGGGAGTGTTTAGACGCTTTAGATGTCAGCTGCTCAGTGTATTTGGTGCAGCCAAATTATCTTACGGTGCAAGGAGACATCGTTGATGAAGTACTCTACTCTGATTTATTAAAATCGAATTGTTTAGTGACCAATCAGCCAGATTGGGGCAGCGTGCAAATTGCGTATAAAGGTAAAAAAATTGATCGGGAAGGATTGTTAAAATATTTAGTATCCTATCGCAATCATAATGAATTTCATGAACAATGTATTGAACGTATTTTTGTCGATATTTTACGGATTTGCAAACCCAGCTCATTAACGGTCTATGGCCGTTATACGCGCCGCGGCGGACTAGATATTAACCCGTATCGCTCCACTGAGAAACCGATATTGGACGGGAAAAATATTCGATTAGTACGGCAGTAACTATACTCACAGCAATTGAATTTTCGGCTAGGCGCAAGCGAGAGAGCCGAGGAAGTGTACATGCAGTACATGACCGATGGCGAGCGAGGTTGCAACAACGCCGAAAACTCAAGTGCGAAGAGTATACAATAAAGGAGCTGGTAATGGTGTATGCGTTTTTATACGGGGTAGTGTTGGCGTTTGGTCTCATTTTACCCTTGGGCGTACAAAATGTGTTTGTATTCAATCAAGGTGCAAATCAAGAACATTTTTTACACGCCTTACCCTGCGTCATTACCGCGTCTATATGTGATAGTATTTTAATCATTTGTGCGGTCTTGAGTGTATCGGTGTTGGTATTACAGATTGCCTGGCTGAAAGTTATCT
Organism: Legionellaceae bacterium; assembly: GCA_030696465.1. GTDB lineage: Bacteria > Pseudomonadota > Gammaproteobacteria > Legionellales > Legionellaceae > JAUYSE01. The sequence continues at coordinate 422 of JAUYSE010000193.1, read as the reverse complement.
TTTTGATAGTGGGTTTTTGTTTTCTGCTCTATATGGGTTTAGTGAGTTGGTATAGTGTGCCTAACAAACTACAACCAGGCTCGATTCCGCTGTCTGCAAAACGCCAAATATTGTTTACTATTTCGGTGTCTTTATTAAATCCACACGCATTACTAGACACCGTCGGAGTAATTGGCAGCAATTCATTGCAATATGCGGGTAGTGAAAAATTTGTATTTACACTGGCCTGCATCTTAGTCTCTTGCTGTTGGTTTTTTTCATTATCGATCGTGGGTCATTTTTTTCATAGATTAGATACAACGGGGATATGGCAACAGCGCATGAACAAAATATCCGCATGTATTATCTGGGCGGTTGCGTTGTTTATTGGTTGGCAGTTGGTGGTTGCCCTCTAAGCGCATTATAACATAAGGTGTTTTATG
>JAUYSE010000022.1 GCA_030696465.1 Legionellaceae bacterium | reverse complement strand
CAGCCGCTGCATGTTCTAGATAAGATCTATCTGGAATGGGCTGACTTTGCGGGGATATGATAGCACTCACTTGACTCAACACCGGTCGCTGCGCAAAATACATATCAGAATCGACCACAGAAATACGTTTGACACTGCCCCGAATACGCACTTGTCGCGCTAACTCCGACCAATAAAAGGTCAATGCCACCCAAGGGTGTCGCTCTAATTGCAGACCTTTTGCACTATGGTAATGGGTGAAAAAGATTAAATTACCCTCTTGCATGCCTTTTAACAGCACCACACGGGCATCTGGGTAACCTTCTTCATCCACGGTAGATAATATCATTGCCGTGGCATCAAACACGCCAGCAGCCAGCGCTTCATCTACCCAAGAGGATAATTGCTGCATGGGATCTGCTGGCATATTAGATATCTCTAGTCCACGATCGCCGTATTCACGGCGCATCGTAGAAAAATCTATCGACATAGCATTACTTCCAACCGGTCACTTCAGCGACGGCTCGTCCTAGATCAGAAGGAGAATGCACGGTATACACTGACGCGGCTTCTAATGCTTTAAACTTCTCAGCAGCAGTACCTTTGCCACCAGCAATAATTGCGCCCGCATGACCCATGCGTTTGCCCGCAGGTGCGGTTACACCAGCAATATAGGCGACTACTGGTTTTTTCACATGTGCACGAATATATTCGGCAGCTTCTTCTTCGGCCGTACCACCAATCTCACCTACCAAAATAATCGCTTCAGTTTGTGGATCGTTTTCGAATAAAGCCAATGCATCGATGAAGTTCATGCCAGGAATTGGATCTCCACCAATACCAATACAAGTGCTTTGTCCAAAGCCCATATCGGTCATCTGTTTTACCGCTTCGTAGGTTAAGGTTCCAGAACGTGAAACGATTCCGACTTTACCAGGCATATGGATAGCACCAGGCATAATCCCTATCTTACACTCGCCAGGGGTAATAATGCCGGGACAATTGGGGCCAATTAAACGCGCATGTGTATTATTTTCAAGATACACTTTGACTTCCAACATATCTAAAACCGGAACACCTTCCGTAATACAAACAATTAAAGGAATACCTGCATCAGCAGCTTCGATAATGGAATCTTTGCAGAAAGGTGCCGGTACATAAATCACGGTCGCATCTGCTTTCGTTTCTTGTACCGCTTCTTGTACTGTATTAAACACCGGTAAACCTAAGTGCTGTTGTCCACCTTTTCCAGGGGTAACCCCACCTACCATTTTCGTACCATAAGCAATGGCCTGCTCAGAATGTAACGTTCCTTGTTTACCCGTAAATCCCTGACAAATCACTTTGGTTTGTTTATTGACCAATACACTCATGATAATCCTCAACTATTGACAGCAGTTACAATTTTCTGGGCAGCATCATCTAAATTTGCGGCAGAAATCACATTTAAACCACTTTTATTTAAAATATCCGCACCCATCACAGCATTATTGCCTTCTAGACGCACCACGACAGGTATCGTGACGCCGACTTCTTTCACGGCTTCCAAAATACCATCTGCAATTAAATCGCAACGCACAATACCACCAAAAATATTCACTAATATTCCGCGGACATTCTCGTCTGAAAGAATAATCTTAAAGGCCTCTGTAACGCGCTCTTTGGTTGCACCACCACCAACGTCTAAGAAATTTGCAGGCTCGCCGCCATGTAATTTAATCACATCCATGGTTGCCATTGCCAAACCCGCGCCATTCACCATGCAGCCGATATTTCCGTCTAAAGGAATGTAGTTGAGCTCCCAGTCAGTCGCACGATTTTCGCGCTCATCTTCTTGACTTGGATCACGCATCGCTTTCAACAAAGGCTGACGATAAAGCGCACTACCATCGATGGTAACTTTACCATCTAAGCAGAGTAATTCCCCAGATTTTGTCACCACTAATGGATTTATTTCTAAAAGACTCAAGTCACATTCTACAAACATCTTACCTAAATTCATCATCAAATGCGTAAAGGCTTTGTGTTGAGATTCTGCGAGTCCTAATTGAAAAGCAACTTGCCGACACTGATAAGGCATCACCCCAACCAAAGGATCTATCTCAATTTTCATGATCTTTTCGGGCGTGGCTTCTGCGACTTTTTCAATCTCCATTCCGCCTTCTGTAGACGCCATCAATACTACACGTCGACTGGCACGATCGACTACCGCACCAAGATAAAGCTCACGTGCAATATCGCAAGGCTCTTCTACTAATACTGCATTGACTGGCTGACCACGTGCATCGGTTTGATAGGTCACTAAACGCGTTCCTAACAAAGATTTCACATATTCCATCAAGGCGGGTTTAGAATCGATTACCTTTACGCCGCCCGCTTTACCACGGCCACCTGCATGTACTTGTGCCTTCACAACCCAACGATTTAACTCTAATTTTTCTGCCACTTGTACGGCATCTTCAACGCTGTAGGCCACTTGACCACGAGGCACCGGAAGACCATAGCGTAAAAAACATTGTTTTGCTTGAAACTCATGTAAATTCATAAAAATACCCCTAAATTTCTAATAACATCCTCGTAGGATCTTCTAAGCATTCCTTCACGGCCACTAAAAACTGTACCGATTCCCGACCATCAATTAAACGATGATCATAAGACAAGGCAATATACATCATTGGCCGAATAACCACTTGACCATTTTCAGCAATAGGGCGATCTTGAATTTTATGCATACCTAAAATTCCCGTTTGAGGGAGATTCAAAATAGGCGTAGACATCAAAGAACCAAACACGCCACCATTGGTAATGGTGAAGGTTCCCCCTTGCATTTCTTCTAAAGAGAGTTTCCCATCCCGCGCACGCGTCGCCGCAGTTTGCACAGACTTTTCAATATCCGCAAGACTTAAGGTATCGACATCGCGAATCACAGGAACGACTAAGCCACGATCGGTTGATACCGCCACTCCGATATCGTAATATCCGTGATAAATAATATCGTGACCATCAATAGAGGCATTCACGGAAGGAAAACGCTTCAATGCGGCCACTACTGCTTTAGTGAAAAAAGGCAAAAACCCTAATTTAACACCGTGTTTTTTCTCAAAGATATCTTTATATTGTGCCCGCAACTGCATAACGGTGTGTAGATTCACTTCATTGAAGGTCGTCAGCATTGCGGTATTATGTTGCGCCTCCAATAAACGCTCCGCAACCCGTGCGCGTAAACGACTCATCGGAACACGGCGCTCTTCGCGCAGGCCCATGGTCTGCGTCTGAGGAACAGAAGGGGATACTTCTTTCTTCGGCGCAGCCGTTTCTGTTGGTGCCCGGCCAGAGGCGATGTAGGCAACCACATCTTCTTTGGTTAAGCGACCATCTTTGCCTGAGCCCGTCACCGGAATATTCGCTAAATCATGCTCGGCGATCGCTCGGCGTACGGAAGGACTGTGTTGTTCTTCTGCCCCAACCGCATCAGCGACTTCGGCAACCGTAGTCGGACTCGCCTGCGCAGACACGTCCATACGAGCAAGCAGTTGCTGTGCGTTCACGATATCTCCTTTTTGAAAGAAAATCTCCGTCAACACACCATCGCTAGGCGCGGGAACTTCTAGTACTACTTTATCGGTTTCCAAATCCACCAAATTTTGCTCTCGACGTACACTATCGCCGACCTTAACATGCCAAGTGGCAATAGTAGCATCTGCCACAGATTCTGGTAAATTAGGAACTTTCACTTCAATAGACATAATTTTCTCTCACTTACAATAAAGCGTCTTGAATCAATTGCTCTTGCTGTTTTTGATGTAACGCAAGGCTGCCTGCTGCTGGAGATGCGGCGAAAGATCGGCCCACATACCGCAAGGTTTGTGTACGCGACAAACAATCTACCATATGGTGCTGCGAAGCAAACCAAACCCCTTGATTTTGTGGTTCTTCCTGACACCAAACTATATCTTTTACGTGTGCATAAGTCTGCAATACCTTCATCAAGTCTTCTGAAGGGAAAGGATATAACTGCTCAATCCTCACAATAGCGACTTTTGTTAAATTCAGCTCTCGTCTTTTTTGCAAGAGATCATAATAAACCTTCCCGCAACACAATACGAGCCGTTTCACTTGTGCTGGTTCTATTGGATCCACTTCTGGAATCACCAATTGGAAACCACCGTGATAGATTTCTTCGAGCGAGGAAACCGCCAATTTGTGACGCAATAAACTTTTAGGCGTCATTACTATTAATGGCTTACGAAATGGTCGCAACTGTTGTCGCGATAATAAATGGAATATTTGTGCTGGCGTCGTCGGCGTACATACTTGCATATTTTGCTGCGCACATAATTGCATATACCGCTCTAGGCGTGCCGAAGAATGCTCGGGGCCTTGCCCTTCATATCCATGGGGTAACAACATCACTAAACCACACAAGCGTCCCCATTTTTGTTCGCCCGAACTGATAAACTGATCGATAACTACTTGCGCCCCATTGGCAAAATCTCCAAATTGCGCTTCCCAGAGCACTAAATCTTTAGGCTCAGAACAGGCATAACCGTACTCAAATGCCAATACCGCTTCTTCTGACAAAGTCGAGTCTATAACCGTGAAAGAACGCCGAGGATCGCTCGCAGTTTTTGTCAAAGGGATATAGGTTTTGTCACTATCTAATGCATGTAATACCGCATGTCTATGTGCAAAAGTTCCGCGACCAGAATCCTGCCCTGATAAACGCACGCCCTGTCCTGCATCTAGAATTCTTGCAAATGCTAAGGTTTCCGCATATCCCCAATTCATAGGAATTTCGCCCGTAGTCATTTTTTCACGTTCTTGCAATAAGCGCGCCAAGACTGAGTGCACGGTAAAATCTTTCGGAAGCGTCTGCAAGCATTGCGCAAGACGCTGTACTGTTTCTGGCGTTAAGGTCGTATCGACTGGATCAAACCATTGGGATTTTAAATAGGGCCCCCAATCATTCGCAATTTTTCCAGGATAATCTTCCTGTACCAGTGATACTACTGGCTCACCACTGTCTAGACGCTGACGATAGTTTTCTACCCATTCACTCACTTCTGCAGCATTCACTACTTGCTCTTTCAATAGTCTTTCTGCATAGATCTCTCGTAATGGACGCATTGCTTTGACTGTCTTATACATTAACGGTTGTGTTAAGGCTGGCTCATCCGCCTCATTGTGTCCATGACGACGGTAACAAACTAAATCAATCACCACATCTCGGTGAAAAGTCTGACGAAAATCTAATGCTAGTTCCGTTGCATATAATACGGCTTCAGGATCATCTCCATTCACATGAAAAATGGGGGCCTCTACCATTTTTGCAACATCGGTACAGTATAAAGTAGAACGCGCATCTTGAGGGTCACTGGTCGTAAAGCCCACCTGATTATTAATCACAATGTGAACCGTACCGCCCGTACTATAGCCTCGCACTTGTGATAGATTAAAGGTCTCCATCACCACCCCTTGTCCCGCAAACGCGGCATCCCCATGCACTACAATAGGCATGACTTTTTCTTTATGCGCTAAATCATCGCGTTTACATAAACGAGAACGGACAGAGCCTTGCACTACTGGCGCAATAATCTCTAAATGTGAAGGGTTAAATGCTAAAGAAACATGCACCACTGCACCAGTATCGGTGCGTAAATCTGAAGAAAAGCCCATGTGATATTTAACATCACCCGTGCCCTCTGATTTCATTTTGCCTTCGAATTCTTGGAACAACTGATCCGGCGCTTTACCTAATACGTTCACTAAAACATTCAAACGGCCACGATGCGCCATACCAATCACAATTTCTTGTACATTAAGGTTTGCCGAACGATGAATCAAGGCATTCATTAAGGGAATAAATGCATCACCGCCTTCCAAAGAAAAGCGTTTTTGCCCCACGTAACGTGTCCCTAAATAACGCTCTAAACCGTCGGCTGCAATTAAGTTTTGTAATAATTTTCGCTTTTCTTCTGGAGAATAGGGTCGTTTACCCCGAGTCGATTCTATGCGCTTTTGAAACCACAATACGATCTCTGGCTGAGAAATATGCATGTACTCAAAACCGATAGATCCGCAGTACGTTTCTTTCAAAGTATCTACGATAGAAGATACATTCTGTAAAGAATTCCCTGCAAGCGTTTCTACAACATACGTTTTATTATCTTTCGCGGACAGACCATACCAAGCAGTATCCAACGCATTGGGCATTGGGCGCAGCAACATCCCTAAAGGATCAATATTCGCCTGCAAATGACCGTACAAGCGATACGCTTGGATCAATGCAGTTACCTTATCTTGATCAGGTGCCGTAACTTGTTGTACCGCGGCGCTCTTTTTAGCACGTGCAAATTCCGCAATAATGGCTTGATGAGAAACGTCTTGTGTCGCACCATTTACCAATGGCAATGCCGCAAATACTTGCCGCCATTCTTCCGTAACCGACAGCGGATCCTGTAAATATTTTTCATACAAATCATCAACATATGCCATACTTCCTGCAGACAAATATGATGCGGCCCTTTGTTGATCAAAAGAGGGGCTATTCATATACATCAATCTCCAAAAAAATCGTAACCACTCACTCCGTAGTAGGGAGCGGTCATTACAAAAAAACTTTATGTTTGCTTTGACAACATTTGTTTGCGAATCTTAGAAATAGCTTCGGTAGGATTCAAGCCTTTCGGGCAAACATTCGCACAATTCATAATTGAACGACAGCGAAACACACTAAAGGGATCTTGTAAACTCTCTAGACGATGCTCCGTTGCTGTATCTCGTGAGTCCGACAGAAAACGTTGTGCTTGTAATAAACCAGCAGGCCCAACAAATTTCTCTGGGTTCCACCAAAAAGAAGGACAAGAGCTGGTGCAACATGCACACAATATACACTCATACAAACCATCTAGTTGTGCACGCTCTTCAGGCGACTGCAAGCGCTCACGTGCAGGGGCGGGAGTATCATTTTGTAAATAGGGTTCAATCCGCTCATATTGCTGATAAAAAGAGGTCATATCTACCACTAAATCTCGCACCACTGGAAAACCAGGAAGGGGTCGTAACACCACCACATCGGATTTTAAATGGGATAAGGCCGTCACACAAGCCAAACCATTTGTCCCATTGATATTCATACTATCAGAACCACAAACCCCTTCTCGACAAGAACGACGATAGGCTAAGGTTTCATCCTGTTCATCTTTCAATCTTTCCAACAAAGTTAATACCATCACATCCGCATGCGCAGGTGTTTCAATATGGTAATCTTTCATATAAGGAGCCGCATCCACTTCAGGATTGTAGCGATAAATTGAAAAACGTATAGTTTTCGTGTCTCTCATGGTATGTGATTCTCCTAATATTCTCGTGCTTTCGGTAAAAATGCATCCATGTCGGCTGGGGACATATTCACTGGACGAAAATCAGCTCTGTCATTTTCCATAAAATACAAAATATGTTTTATCCATTCGGCATCATTGTGCTCAGGGAAATCTTCTCGGCTATGCGCACCCCGACTTTCTGTACGCTCAATCGCTGAAAACGCAGTAGCAATTGCGGTATCCATCAAATTATCTAGCTCTAATGCCCCAAGACGTGCAGTATTAAACACTTTACTCTTATCCCCCAGGTGAGCATGGCTTAATCTATCGCGCAAATTCTTCAAGCGCTCTAAACCTTTTTCCATGACCTGACCTGTACGGAACACACCAAAGTCTTCCTGCATAACTCGTTGCATTTCTTTGCGAATAACTTCAGGAGACTCCCCACTGGTGGAGTTATCCCAACGTTGATAACGCGCTAATGCCGCTTCAATCTCAGCGGGAGACACGTAATCCATAGAAGGTAAAGCATCAGATTGTGCCAACTCTTGTACATGTAAGCCTGCCGCCCGACCAAACACCACGAGATCTAATAAAGAATTACCCCCTAAACGATTCGCACCATGTACAGAAACACAAGCACACTCACCAACCGCATATAAACCTTCGACCAGTGTATCTGCTGACGCGTCAGGAGCGCGAGTCACCACTTGTCCATGTTGATTGGTAGGAATGCCCCCCATACTGTAATGGCAAGTCGGCACGACAGGAATAGGATCGGTGATAGGATCAACGCCTGCAAATTTCATCGATAACTCTCGGATACCAGGTAAGCGTGAATTAATTAGATCAGCACCAAGGTGATCTAATTTTAACTTCACATAATCGACCCCTTGCGGATCAAAACCTTTCCCTGCGCGCATCTCTAAGGCAATAGAACGCGCAACCACATCACGACAGGCTAAATCTTTGACATGTGGCGCATAACGCTCCATAAAGCGCTCGCCATCACGATTAATGAGATATCCGCCTTCTCCGCGACAACCCTCTGTCACCAATACGCCTGAACCTGCAATACCGGTAGGATGAAATTGCCACATTTCCATATCTTGCAAAGGAAGACCTGCGCGTAGCGCCATCCCAAAACCATCTCCAGTGTTAATATGCGCATTGGTCGTTGATTGGAAAATACGTCCAGCGCCACCGGTCGCTAAAATACATACGCGTGAGCGATAAAAAACCACTTCACCCGTTTCAATACAGAGCGCAGTAACCCCTACTACACGACCACGCGTATCCCGCACTAAATCTAGTGCATACCACTCACTATATATGGCTGTTTTTGCCTTCAAATTCTGTTGGTATAAGGTATGTAATAACGCATGACCGGTTCTATCTGCAGCGGCTGCTGTACGTGCAGCTTGCTCTCCGCCAAAATTTTTGGATTGTCCGCCAAATTGCCGTTGGTAGATCCGGCCCTCGTCTGTTCGCGAGAACGGCAAACCCATATGCTCTAACTCATACACGGCTTCTGGGCCCATCTTACAAAGGTATTCAATACAATTTTGATCGCCTAGATAATCTGATCCTTTGACGGTATCGTACATATGCCAGCGCCAATCATCTTCATGCGCATTCCCCAAAGCAACCGTAATACCGCCTTGTGCAGAAACCGTGTGCGAGCGCGTTGGAAACACTTTTGATATCAGTGCAACACGTAAACCAGAATTTGCAATTTGTAAGGCGGCCCGCATACCAGCACCACCGGCACCGATAATTACTGCATCAAAGGTGTGACATGGTAAACTCATATTACTGCCCCCAAACAATCAAAAAACCCCAGACGCATTGCGCCAACAAAAAGATCAGCACAAGCACTTGTACTGAAATACGCGTACAAAGCCCATGCATGTAATCGGTTGTGACCGTCCAAAGGCCTATCCATGCGTGCAATAAAACGGCTGACAATGCAATAATCGTTGCAACCTTCACCCAAATACAGTGAAAGTAATTTTGCCAAACGACAAAATCAAGCGGCGCATGACCCTTTAAAAAACATAAAATTGCCACTGTATATACTAACAGATACACCGCAGTAACACGCTGTATCAGCCAATCTTTCAGGCCATTTCCGGTTAAACTCGTAATATTGGTTACCATATCCATATCCCCAGACATGCCACAGAAACTGTTCCTAATATAATCACTGCAAGCGCAGTCATCCGCGCATGGTACAATGACTCACCCAAACCTAAATCCATCAACATATGTCGAATACCTGCCAACATATGGTATATAAACGCAGAAGAAAAAATCCAAACACCACCCTTTACATAAGGATTGACTAAAAGTAATGCCACATCAGAAAAAGAAGCCTGATCACGCAAGGATAAATCTAATAGGTACAGTACAAAAGGTAAACCTAAAAATATAACCACCCCTGCAATACGATGCAAAATAGAGGCAATAGCCATCGGTGGAAAAGCCAGCGTCGTTAACGCTAAATTGACCGGTCTTTTTTTATTCACGCTAGTATTTCTCCTAACAAAACCGTATAGTAAGCAACTAAAAAAATAAGCCCAGTGAGAGTATAACACTCCGTTTTACAACCGCAAAGGGACTGGCAATAAAAGATAGGAATTAATTCATGCAGATCGAAGTCGTCATCCTTGCTGCTGGACGCGGCAAACGTATGTATTCTGATATCCCTAAAGTGCTGCACTCTGTTGGTGGAAAGCCTATGCTGCAGCATGTTATCGAAACCGCCAAGGCCATATCCCCTCAAGAAATCCATGTAATTTATGGTCATCAAGGTGATCGTATTCGTGAAGCACTCGCATCACAACCCGTACACTGGATTCAACAAGCACAAACGTTGGGGACAGGACATGCCGTTTTACAAGCGCTACCCCATATACATAAAGACTCTTTTGTTTTGATCTTATCTGGAGATGTCCCACTTATTGAACCGGAGACACTCACCGAACTGATTGATGCAACACAAATGCTGCCACAAAGCATGGGTATTTTAGTGGCCACTTATCATAACCCCACTGGCCTTGGCCGGGTGATACGCCACGTCGGTGGCACCATAGAACGTATCGTAGAAGAAAAAGATGCTAGCCCAACAGAGCGGCTCATTCAAGAAATTTATACAGGCATTTGTTGTGTGCGTGCCGCAGATTTACAACGTTGGTTACCCAAACTCAATAAAGATAACCACCAACAAGAATATTATCTAACCGATATCATTCAACTTGCCTCTCAAGAACAAACGCCTATCATCGGGGTTACAACCCCCTTTCCTGAAACCACCCTGGGGGTGAATACACGCTTACAACTCCATAATGCCGAAAGAACGTACCAACAACGTCTGGCAGAAAAATGCCTATCCGCTGGTGTCAACATTGCCGATATACAGCGCTTAGATATCCGTGGAGAATTCAGCTACGAAGAAAATGTGTTTATTGATATCAATGTGATTATTGAAGGCAAAGTACATCTTGGCAAAGGCTGTCATATTGGAGCTCATAGCATTCTGCGCAATACCACTTTGGGCGCAAACACACACGTGCACCCACACAGCATTATAGACGGCTGCGAAACGGCCAATGATTGTCAAATAGGGCCATTTGCACGTATTCGCCCAGGAACCCGCTTAGGAGCGCACTGCAAAATTGGGAACTTTATGGAGACCAAAAACGCCGTATTTGCAGAACATGTCAAAGCCAGCCATTTAAGTTATTTAGGCGACGTCACTATTGGTAATGATGTCAATATCGGTGCAGGAACCATTACCTGTAATTATGATGGTCAGAATAAATATCCGACCATCATTGAAGAAGGCGCCTTTATTGGCTCAGGTACGCAACTGGTTGCACCCGTATCGATAGGCCGCCATGCCGTGATTGGAGCAGGCACTACCTTACGTAAAAATGCCCCAGCAGATGCTTTAACCTACTCTGTAAAAGAACAAAAAACGCATTTGAATTGGAAGAAGAAACAGTGCAATAAAGTAGATTAAGTCTCTTTCATTTATTGCTTATTCTTGAAACATAATAGCTAAAATATTCAATAGCTTAAGTTGCGTTTTTTTATCAATGAAACCCCATTTTTGTATAAGGCGAGAGCGATCTATCGCTCTCAATTGATCAAGTGCAACCTGTCCTTTTTTACCTTTAAATTCCGTATAGACTCTAGTAGGAAAGTCCTCTTTGATAGTACTCGTCATTGGTGCAATAATGACTGTTTTTAGACGACTCAAATTCATAGAGTCAGGTGAGATAATGACAGCAGGACATGTTTTTTTAATTTCGGAACCAATAGTCGGATCTAAATTCACTAAAAAAACATCAAATCTCTTTAACTTTACCATGTCCATTCATCCGCATCGAAGTCGTTCGAAAGATCGAGAGGATGTTCTTCATGGTTAGAGCCAGCAATGACATTAAACTTATCCGTCCATCCTTCTTGCTGATTTTTTATAGGAATTAATGTCAATACGCCATTTTCGTCTGTTCTAATTTCCAATTCCGATCCGGGATTCAAATGCGCTTCTTTCATAATGACGGCGGGGATACGTATGCCTACAGAATTTCCCCATTTGGTCAATGTGACGATCGACATGTTAAACACCCTACCTTATTAATGTATGTTACGCACCTTACGCACCGATGCTCAGAGCTCCTACGTACCGCGGCTTGTCCGCGGTATCCAGCTATTCGGAGACTGATGGTCTTCGTATCCCTGGATCCTGCGGACAAGCCGCAGGACGTAGGCCTCTACT
>JAUYSE010000220.1 GCA_030696465.1 Legionellaceae bacterium | reverse complement strand
TGATTCGGTCATGATAGATTTTGCAACCGCCATTTATATTATGGATACTGGGCCAGAGCAAATGATAGAAAAAACAGCACAGATATTTGGTTTATCAGAAACCGCTAAAGTGGCGCTTCGTTATAGAGTACACGGTCCACGAGAAGGTGGCGGAACCTTTTTGGTGCAGTATGCTACAAAATTTGGAATTAATATGCAGTTGCTGACCCTAACCTTAGGGCCAGTAGAGTTATGGGCCTTTAGCACGACCGCAGAAGATGTTGGTGTGCGCAATCGGCTCTATAAACATCTTGGTCCTGGGGTCGCTCGGCGCTTATTAGCGACTTTATTTCCAAAAGGCTCTGTCGCCAAAGAAGTGGAAGAGCGCCTAGCGATGGTGGGTCAAGAAAAAGGTTTAATTTCTGATGATCAGAGAGTAGGGGTTATCGATGCACTGGCGGAAGAAATATTGATTGCATACTCTAAAGATCCTAATCTTAAAATATTGCCCGTGAAAGTGCGGTAGGAAAATTTTATGCGACGTTTATCATGTATAGGGTTTATTTGTTTGGTGGCTTTAATAGGATGTGGCAAAAAAGGTCCGTTGTATCTTCCTGAGCCCACTCCTCCACATTATAAATCCCTATGAGTCTTCAATTCACAAAGATGCATGGTTTGGGTAACGATTTCATGGTTATTCAAACCTTGACACAAACCGTAGACTTGTCTTCTGAGCGTATCGCAGCTTGGGCTAGACGTGATACCGGTATCGGTTTTGATCAATGTTTAGTGATTCAAGCCAGTGAGTGCGCAGATGTTGACTTTCAATATCGTATTTTTAATGCAGATGGTCGTGAGGTTGGGCAGTGCGGTAATGGTGCTCGGTGTATCGCGCGATATTTGTTAGAGTATGGGTTTACACAAAAGAAGCGTATTCGAGTGGCGACGGCCACTACGCAGTTAGAATTACAGGTACATCAAGACGGTCTAGTGACGGTTGCTTTTGAGCCTCCGGTGTTAGAACCTGTTAAAATCCCTATTGTATTGACCCCTATAGATAATCTTTATGTGATTACACTGGCAGATGGCTCTATTTGTGAGTTTCGTTCGCTGCAAGTCGGAAATCCACACGCGATAATACCAGTATCTGATCTCAATAACATTGCAGTACAGCAGATTGGTGCTGAGTTAAGTACCCACGCAGTGTTTCCAGAGCATGCCAATGTTAGTTTTATGCAGATTATTAATCCGACTTTGTTACGGGTGCGGGTATATGAGCGGGGGGTTGGTATAACTCGTGCTTGTGGAAGTGCGGCCCTTGCGTGTGCAATTGCTGCAAGATTATGGTATGCCGGGGCTGCTCAGATTCAAATAGAGTTAGATGGCGGGAGTTTAAGGGTAGAATGGCCCGAACGAGAAGGTGCAGTATACCTCATTGGACCAGCAGAATTTGTCTATAATGGGATTTTATTACCGAAGGGATAGCATAAAAAGATCTTTTTTGGTACATTGGCGGTGAATAGTTGCTTTTTTTTGCAAGATATATTAATTATCTTTTGCGCAAGTAGTTTATTATTGATAAACTACCCGGAACCGCGGAAAGTCAGTTTTGTAAAATTCGGCTAGCTATCAGGTTCAAATTTGTTAGAATAATGTCTTAATCGACGAGGAGCTTAGTAAATGTCAGAGAAAGTACTTGGAAAAGTAAAGTGGTTCAATGAAGGCAAAGGTTTTGGTTTCATCGAGGCGAATGGTAAAGATTACTTCGTACATTTTAGCGCAATTCAAGGCAGTGGATTCAAAACCCTTGCTGAAGGTGCTAGCGTGTTATTCAAGCCAAGCATGGGCAAAAAAGGTCCACAGGCGGAAGAAGTAGAAATCGCGTAATTGTAGTTTGTTGGTTAAAAAAGGTGGACAGTATCAAGTGTCCACCTATTTTGCAGTAGTTGTAGTGAGCAAGTGTTTCATCCCAGATAAATTTTCTTCGTTCAAATCCGTATTTAATATAGATCACTTTGGCCATTGTAGCCCCCTGATTTTTTTAGTTAACCATTCGTATCAAATTTGGTGTAGAAAGCTTCATTAATGGTACAGTGTTGAATGTTGCCGCTGAACAGCAATAGGGCTCTCAACCTTCTTTTAACGCAAACATGCGATACAATACCGGTGTTCGAATATTACCTGCATATGAATTTTCTCCTGGCACCATCGGCCATATTTTGCTGGGTTATTCTTATGGAAAATTTAAAATTTCTGATAACGGCGTATATGGTTATATTAATACAGCTATATACAAACAAGTTCAGTACATTAGCGGGCGAGCCTTCGCTGATTTATACATTCAGCTAGGCGGAAAAATTATACTCCATTCGAGGGATTTTTCCCGGCATTTGCAGGAGGGGGAGCAAAAACATTCCCTTTTGAAAAAACGGCTGAATGAACTGGCGCTGTTTTTGGGGGTAGACCCGTGCCGGGTTTTTGGGGGCCTAGATGTGCATGCATCTTATGATGCGATGTTGATGCGCTAGTTGTTCCTGTAACGTTTGTTTGAGCGGAAGTGGGCTTGTCCCACCAATCTATGAGCTTTCCTTGAAAGACATCGTTTAAATCTTCTTTTAATAGCGCAAAGGCGGGTTGGTTTTTAGTGTCGCTTGATTCTAATAGTTGTAAGTTTCTGCGCGCATTACGAAAGGGATACGTAAATGCTTTGTATAGACCGTAAAAGAAATTGGCTATAGATCCGAGCGCGCCGCCTTTATTGAATCCTCCTACAACACCAGCACCTGCCATCGTAATAATATTGGGGATGAGAAGTGCCGTGCCTTCCGCAACGCCAGCGAGGGTGGTTAATGTTTTATGGGTATTGTTTTTAAGGTGTTGGTAGTCTTTTTCTCCTTGAGTGATCCATGCATGTATTCCCGCATTTATGGGATATCCGGCAAAATACTGAAAAGCATCTGCGGCAACGGTTTGTTTGCTCCAGGGTTGTTTTCCAAAAACGGCGCTATACCTCAAGGCTTTTAATGCAGATCCCACTTGATCGATCCAGGGGGTTGACCCAAATAAAGGGCTACGATTAACTGCTTTGAATGCTTTAC
>JAUYSE010000151.1 GCA_030696465.1 Legionellaceae bacterium | reverse complement strand
TGGCTGGTCATCCAGATTACCAAGTGCAACAGGGTAGTATCACTTTTCAAGGTCAAGATTTACTGCCTTTAGCGCCAGAAGTGCGTGCAGGATTAGGGGTGTTTCTTTCTTTTCAGTATCCCATAGAAATTCCTGGGGTGGTCAATATTCAGTTTTTAAAAGCATCGGTTAACGCGATACGTACGGCACAAGGTAAGCCTATTCTCGATGCCATACAATTTTTAACGTTTATTCGAGAAAAATGCGCGTTATTAGATATCGATGAATCTTTTTTATATCGTAATTTAAATGAAGGTTTTTCAGGTGGCGAGAAAAAGCGTAATGAAATCCTTCAAATGGCGGCTTTAGAACCTACTTTGGCGATTCTAGATGAAACAGACTCCGGCTTAGATATTGATGCATTGCGGATTATTGCAGATGGCGTTAACACCATGCGCTCTCCGGATCGCAGTATCATTTTAGTGACCCACTATCAGCGCCTCTTAGATTACATCGTTCCTGATTATGTGCACGTATTAGTAAATGGACGTATATTGCGCTCTGGAGATAAATCGCTTGCACATACTTTAGAAGAAAAAGGATATGCGTGGTTGGAGGGGGAGACATCAGAATGAGTGATGTGCTTTCGCATTACCAGCGGGAATCTCAAAAAAGTCGTGAAACGGCGCCTTGGATTATGCAGATGCAGCAACGTGCCGAATCTTGGTTATTACAACGAGGGTTTCCTACACGCAAAGAAGAAGACTGGAAATACAGTAAATTAGACAATTTTATTCAGCAACGATACAGTTTTGATCCTTTACAGGTGACGTTTACCGCACCGACATTTTTTCAAACAGCGATTGTCTTACAAAATGGCGTGTTATCGTCATCAGCGCTGTTACCGGACGGGCTATCTATTTTACCGTGGAATCTTGCAGAAAAAATATTACAGCCTTATCAAAGTAAAATAGAGCAACATGCGCAGGCTTTTCATGCTTTAAATATGTTAGGGATGCAAAATCCACTGTTGATTCATGTGCGTAAGTCAGTAGAAAATATCCCGATTGTATTAAGTCACTATGTCGATAAAGCTGGGGTTGCTTCGTCGCCACGTTATGTCGTACTTATCGAGCCAGGGGCTTCTGCGCTTATTGTAGAACACTATCAAGGCACGGATGTTTCTTATTTGGGGAATACACGAACGGATCTGATTTTAAAAGAGAAAGCGCAGTGTACGCATTATGTTATCCAGGAAGAAGGTGCCTCTGCTTACCACTTTCACTCGCTCATTGGGCATCTCGAGCAACAAGCAGTCTTGCATAGCCATACGGTTTCTTTAGGTGCTGCTTGGTCCAGAAACGATGTTTCGGTATATTTTGAACATGAAAATGCCCAAGCCTACCTGAATGGGATATATACCCCCATGCAAGGGCAATATATGGCCCAACATACAGCCTTATATCATAACGCAGGACAGTGCCATAGTGAGCAAAATTATAAAGGTTTAGTGGCCGGACAGGCAGCATTTCAAGGTAAAATTTATGTGGCCCCTGAGGCACAAGGCACCGAAGCGCATCAATATAATAAAAATTTATTATGTCACCCTAAAGCAGAAGTGAATACCAAGCCACAATTAGAGATTTTTGCGGACGATGTGCAATGTAGTCATGGTGCGACGGTCGGACAAATTGATGATGACATGTTATTTTATATGCAAAGTAGAGGTCTTTCGGCAGAGGAAGCCTTGCATTTTTTAATGCAGGCATTTATAGGTGAAAACATTAATCTGATGCCTCAGGAGTCTGTGCGACAATGGGTAATGCAACAATGTTTGCAACGTGTATCTCTCGAGAGAGGAAAGATATAATGTCCGCTGATTTATTCGATGTGGCGGCGATCCGTCGAGACTTTCCTATTTTACAACAGTCTGTAAATGGGCATCCACTGGTCTATTTAGACAACGCTGCGACGACCCAAAAACCTAGGGCAGTCATTGATGCGATACAACATTATTATGAAACGGATAATGCGAATGTGCATCGAGGGCTACATACCTTAAGTATGCGCGCCACCGACGCATTTGAACAAGGCCGTCAAGCCGTTGCAGAATGGATAAGCGCACCTTCTGCTCAAGAGTGTATTTTTGTACGTGGAGCCACTGAAGGGATTAATTTAGTCGCGCAGAGCTTTGTGCAGCCTATGCTCAAGGCGGGCGATGAAATTTTAATTACCCACTTAGAACATCACTCCAATATTGTTCCTTGGTTTATCCTTTGTCAAAAAACGGGCGCCACTTTACGTGTTGCTGCGATGAATGAAGAAGGGCAATTGTGTCTAGACGATTTTGAAAATAAATTAAGTGCGCGAACCAAGTTTGTGGCAATGACCTATGCTTCTAATGCTTTAGGTACGATCAATCCCGTACATAAAATGATTGCAATGGCGAAAGCGCGTAATATTCCGGTATTAGTGGATGCCGCGCAAGCTTGTCCGCATTTTAAAGTAAATGTTCGTGATCTAGCTTGTGATTTTTTGGTTTTTGCGCAGCATAAAATGTATGCCCCCACTGGAATCGGTGTTTTGTGGGGAAAAACGGCATTATTAGAGGCAATGCCACCTTATCAAGGTGGGGGCGATATGATCCATAGCGTGCGCTTTGACCGCATTGAATATGCGCCGGTGCCACATAAATTTGAAGCAGGAACCCCGCATATTGCAGGTGTTATCGGTTTACATGCCGCCATTCGTTATTTGCAAACCGTAGGGATGGATCGTTTAGCCGCTTATGAAGAAACGCTTTTAGATTATGCCGTACAACAATTTGCAGAGCTTCCGCAGTTTCGTATTTTAGCACCACTGAAACCTAAAGTGTCGGTTATTTCCTTTGTGCATCCTAAAATTCATCCACATGATATTGGTACTATTCTGGATACAGAAGGTATTGCCGTACGTAGTGGTCATCATTGCGCCATGCCCATTATGGAATTTTTTGGCGTTCCAGCCACTACGCGAATTTCTTTATCCTTTTATAATACGAAAGAAGAGATTGATCGGGTCATGCTGGCATTAAAGAAAGTACTTGAGGTATTTAAAGCATGATTCCATTACAAGAATTATATCAAGAAATTATCCTTGAAAATAACAGCAGCCCATACCACCATTATCGGCTTGAGTCACCGACGCATCAAGCAGAGGGGTTTAATCCTTTATGTGGCGATAGGTTGACGGTGTATTTAAAAGTTGAAAACAACAAGATTTGCGAAGCAAGTTTTATCGGAACAGGCTGCGCCATTTCTCAAGCCTCTGCATCGTTAATGATTCAATCGTTGGAAGGAAAAACCTTAGAAGAAGCGCAGGCCTTGTTTTCGGAGTTTCATGATTTATTAACCACCGATACCCCGGTTGATCCCATGTATTGTCTTACACATAAATGGGCAGCCTTGTCTGGTGTACGGGCCTATCCCGTTCGGGTCAAGTGTGCGACCTTATCTTGGCATACTTTTCAATCTGCGCTTGAGACCCAAAGCCCACCTATCGTGAGCACGGAGTAAACTTCATGTTTAATTTCAAAAAAAAGCATATTCCTTCAGAAGCTGAAATTATCGATGCACTAAAAACAGTATTTGATCCTGAAATCCCAGTTAATATTTATGATCTGGGACTGATTTATGGGATTCAAATCGATGAAGAAGCGCAAGTTCAAATTCAAATGACGTTAACTTCGCCGGGCTGCCCGGTGGCACAAACCTTTCCGGGGACGGTAGAACAACGAGTCTGTGAAGTCGAAGGGGTACATAGTTGTACTGTAGAGTTGGTTTGGGATCCCCCTTGGACACAAGAACGCATGACAGAAGCGGCACGTTTAGAACTCGGAATCTTTTATTGATGCACCGTTGGCAGCCAGGTATTTCTTTAGATCACTTACATTTTCGCGCGACCGCACTCGATCGTATGCGCGATTTTTTTAAATCTCGCGGGTATTTAGAAGTAGAGACGCCTTACTTGAGTCAGTTTGGGGTGACGGATATACATTTGCATCCGGTTACTGCAACTGTTTTACAACAAACCATGTATTTACATACGTCTCCAGAATATCCCATGAAGCGTTTGTTAGCGGCGGGTTCAGGTTCTATTTTTCAATTGGCACGGGTTTTTCGCGATGAAGAAATAGGCCGTTTGCACCAGCCTGAATTCACAATGTTAGAATGGTATCGTGTGGGTTGGGATCACCATACTTTACTTACAGAGATCGATACTTTTCTACAAATAATGTTACATTGTCCTCCGCTTGTAAAACGTCGTTATCAGGAAGTATTTGAAACCTATTTAGGCTGTAATCCTATACAGACAAGCATAATGGAATTGCAACAGATTGCGAAGCAACATGATTTAGGAACGGTGTTAGATCCCAATACTGCGAGTGTAGATGACTATTTATACTTATTGATGAGTCATCTCATCGAGCCACAATTTTCGGCATTAGAGATGCCCGTTGCACTATATGATTTTCCTGCCTCACAAGCGGCTTTGGCCAAAATAGAAAATGGGGTAGCCGCACGCTTTGAGGTGTATTTTAGAGGAATGGAGTTAGCGAATGGGTTTTATGAGCTCAGTGATGTAGAAGAGCAATCCCAGCGTTTTCAGGTAGACAGTGATCAACGTATTGCACGTGATTTACCAGTGAATCCTATCGACCAGCGATTTTTA
>JAUYSE010000145.1 GCA_030696465.1 Legionellaceae bacterium | reverse complement strand
TTAATTGTTCTAATTTAATGCTGATGATTTTATTTTCATCTGCGGGCCAAGTAAGGGCATTTGGTTTTAACGCATACAATGCCGGTATAATTTTTAATAAATCCCAACGACTGCAGCCTTTATCCCAAGCATAAGCATAGGGATCAAATAAATTACGCCAAAATAAAAAACGGTTGAATTCATCATCAAATTTAATACTATTAAACCCTACTCCAATGGTATTTGGCCGGCTTAATTCTCGATGAACACTAGACGCAAACGCATGCTCAAGAAGGCCTTCTTTTTGACAAAATTGTGGCGTAATTGAGGTAATAAAACAAGAAGTTGCCGAAGGTAAGGCGTCCAACGATGGCTTACAATACACTTTGACCGGCGCATCAATTTCTTCCAAATCTAAGTTTGTTCGAATCCCTGCAAATTGCGCGGGCCTATCACCTTTAGGATCTATACCAAAAGTTTCATAATCATACCAAAAAAATGTTTCACTCATTGGAGAAGTCTCTTGTTAAATATTTTTGTCAGTGTAACTGAATACCTAATTGTTAAAGCGCTGTCGAATCACCCAAATTTTATGTGTGTTTACGAAAAAAAATTCGCATGCCTTGGTACCACTAACATTGTAAGGTGGAAACTCCTGATATATCACTCCGAAACTTCAGCTCGCTGAATTAAAAAAAATCCATCGCCAATGGGTAACAAACTCACGTGTACACGTGGATCGTCTTTAATGTGTTGATTCAATCGACGAATTTCCCGTGTTTGAGCACCCGTCTCATTGGGATCAATTACCTTACCATCCCACAACACATTATCAATAACAATCAATCCCTTGGGCTGAATCAGTTGCAATGCCAGTTCATAATATTCTACATAATGCGTTTTATCCGCATCGATAAACATAAAATCAAAAAACTGTGCGTAACCCTCTTGTAGCATTTTAGGCAGTATATTGAGCGCGTAACCTGTTTTCAGCTCTATTTTATGTGCTTGTCCTGCATCTTTCCAAAACGCATGTGCTTGATCCGTCCACTCAGGATTTCGATCGCAAGTAATAATGCGTCCATCTTCTGGAAGCGCCAGCGCCATTGCTAGTGCACTATATCCCGTAAAAGTTCCAAGCTCCAACACCCGCTTAGCACTTATAGCGCGTAACAGGAACTGTAAAAATTGGGCTTGTATTGGCGAGATTTGCATATGGGCAAGGGGTAACAACGCAGTGTGTTTTCGTAATGCATGAAGAATTGGATGTTCACGTAACGATACCTCTAATACATACTGGGACAAATCATCGGTTATATTGAGCGACCTCATAATGTTAATATCCAAATTCCCATCTATGCTAAAAAAAATTCTGGGCGCTAGTTACGCGCACGCCCAGAACATAACTTACCTAAAGATATTAGGAAACGGCAATATTGGTTTGACAAGACCAAAAAACTGCAATATGTAGATAATTAACAACACGAGCACTAGAAAATTTAAAAGACTCTTAATTGCACCAGCCATAGGAATAAATACATTCACGCCCCATAACAAGACCCCCGCAATAATAATGAGTACCAGTAGATTTAATATGGTCATATATAAAGTCCTTTTTCGATACTTGCTATTTATCAGATTCAATTTTAAAGATTTTTAAAAAACTGAACTCCTTTAAATAGCCTAACGGAATTCTCACAATTAGTACAGACTCTAAAGTTTAACGCACTTTACGCACAAGTGTCTTCCCGGGATCCAGGAAAATTCATTGGCCTAAAAACACAGTAGGTTGCGTTTCAGGCTCTTCCTCGCCTATATTGGAATATTTTTTAACTTTGCTGTCATCTGTTATCATCGCAATAAGCTGTTGATGATCTTCCCGTGAAATCACTTGGCCCTCGTGCATTCTTTTGAGTGTCCGCAATCTCCGCTGACATGCCTTTAGCACGTCTTGTAAATTTCTAATGAGCCCCTCCATGTGTTCAGGAGAGCATAATACTTCTGGCGCTTGAAAGGGTAAATGATTTGGATTTTCTATCCGTTGTTTTTTTGTTTTTTCCTCATGGAGTCGTTGGCCATATACCAAAACTGTGTTTTCCATCTTTTTTATTTGTTCACTAAAATCATGCGCTACCAAACTCTTTGATGATCCATCTGGCATATGTCCTCCAATATTAAACATTAAATTTTGAAGCGCTCTATCGTGCAAATGTAACTCTTTTACCATGCGTAATCCAGTGTCCCTATCAGGGAAACGCATCTTATGATCTTGCTACCATAAAGTTGACACATTAAAGCCGAGTTTGTAGTAAAATATTTAATCAAGCGGAAAATCTAATATCAATTGTCCCAGATCATTTTTTTGCTCGCTCAACGCACGTTGTAAAATTTGTAAAAGCTCCCCTTTTGTCAAACGCTTCAAGATATAAACCCGCATCCGTGATAGCAAGGCGCGATTTAATTCAAATGACGGGTTTTCAGTGGTCGCTCCAATTAATATAAAGGTCCCATCCTCAATGTAAGGTAGAAAAATGTCTTGTTGCGCTTTGTTAAATCGATGAACTAAGTACTGGTGAATAAATCTAGGCCGTCGCCCGTAACACTGCCAGGCGTAGACCATCTAATACCAAATCCGGGGCTAACACATCAAATAGCCCCTCAGATTCAAAAAATGCGCCAAAGCCGCCGGTTGCGACAACTAAATAAGGTTCTTGCGCAAATACTTCTTCTTGAATACGGCGGATTAACTCACGACAAGCACCAAGCATGCCGAAAAATACGCCGGATTGAATGCTTTCCACCGTGCCCCGCCCTACCACATACTCTGATTTTACAATCTCCACTGAAGGTAATTTAGCGGTATTTTTCGCGAGTGCTTCAACCGATAATCGAACACCGGGTAATATCGCGCCCCCTAAATATTCTCGTTTTTTACTGATGGCACAAAAGGTGGTTGCGGTGCCAAAATCAATGAGTATTAAATTTTTTTCTGGGAATTCATGCGTTGCGGCAATCGCATTGGCAATGCGGTCTGCCCCAACCTCGAGAGGATTTTTATATTTAATTTGTAAACCCGTCTTGACCCCTGCTTGCAGTAAAAAAGGCTCAATAGAAAAGTATTTTACACAGGCCGAGCGTAAAGAATAATCTAAATGGGGCACCACCGAACACAAAGCAATATGCGTGATAGATTCTACACTACAATGATTTTCACGTAAGACACCTTTCAGAAAAATACCGAGCTCATCCGAGGTGCTGGGGCGAGAGGTGCAGCGAAAGCGCAATACCAATGCGTCGTCTTGAAAAACGCCCCCAAAAATATGCGAATTACCAACGTCGATACAGAGCAACATAAGAGAATCCTAAATAAAAAAGTCGGTCGATAAGCCGGGTTCTGTCGTGGGCAACCATTCATCTGGGATTGACGTCACCATCAACCTCAAGCGATCTACCCGGGTTCCGTGCGGATCACACGTGGCAAACCGAAGTTTACCTGAACCCCTATTTGATCTTGCTCCCGATGGGGTTTACCTTGCCACTTCTGTTACCAGAAGCGCGGTGCGCTCTTACCGCACCATTTCACCCTTACCTTGTAAACAAGGCGGTTTCTTTTCTGTTGCACTTTCCGTAGACTCGCGCCTCCCAGGCATTACCTGGCATCGTATCCTGCGGAGCCCGGACTTTCCTCCCATAGTGCGAACACCATGAGCGATTGCCTAACCGACTTTCGGCAATGCTAACAGAAGCAGTATCTCAGGACAAGTACTCAGGGAAGTGCCCAGGAATTCCCGCCTAATTATATCAGTGGTAACAAGGCATTCCGATAAAATTCTTTTCA
>JAUYSE010000171.1 GCA_030696465.1 Legionellaceae bacterium | reverse complement strand
GCGGTATCCAGAACGATGTTGATGATAGATGTAAAGCTTTATTTTTAACCAAAGTTCTCTGGATTCCGCGGACAAGCCGCGGTACGTAGGCGTTTTAATTTCGTGTGGATCTCTCAGGGACAAGCCGCAGGACGTAGGCTTCTACTTAAAGCTAAACCGGTGAGTGCGTAACATGAGTTACTTATGAAATAATTATATAAATCAATGGATTAAACATGAGTCAACAAAAACGGCTAGATATCTTTAAATCATTATCACTTTGTGACAGACAGTTGGTTGCATTGAAAAGTATTTGTCCTCACTATGCCGTAAACGGGCACGAAGAAAGATTTTTTATGGATAAAGTAATAGCGCTTGGTCTCAAAACAGATCAGGGATTAGTGCTCACAGAAAAATCATATACAGAGATAGTCGCGCGTTTGATTCGACATAAAATTGCGATGAATGAATCCAAATTAACGATATCTGAAGATTTGCGCCATCTATTTTTATCCGCTATGTCTGACGCGGACATGGCTTGGGTTTTTTCGGCAGTACATACCTTATATCCCAATAAGTTCCCATGCTCTGATCAACTCTATAAAAATGATCTTATTTCTCGAGGATATATAAATCGGGCACATCAAGCACAGTTAATGGCGGCTATTTATGCCAATAGAAGTGATTACTTTTTGGTTGAACAAGATAACATTCTGTATTATCAGACAGTGTGGATGTATGTAGAGAAGATCTTCTCTTTTACTGATTCTCTTGATCCTGCGTGGTTACATTCTAGAGAGGTGATTATTCGCAACTGTATTTGTTTGGCTCTTTTAAAGCCTGTTTATTGTGAAGTGAGGCAAGATTTAAATTTTAAGACGGTACTGTCTGTGTTTTTAGAGCAAGACTGGAAAAGTATTCAGCATAATACTTTACATTATTATAGTGGTATTGTGAGTATAGTTTTAGGGCGCGCAGATCAAGTATTGTTGCACGCAAGCCAGGTATCATCGACAAAGTCAGGTATATATTTTAGTTTACATGCACTGCTTGCCTTTTTAAATCAGGAATTTTCAGAAGCCAGCACTTTATTCCAAAAAGCATTAACGGCCTTTAGGAAAGAAATTCGAGGCTATTCTTTCGACTCTTTTCTAGGCCTAGTTTATAGTATCTGTCTGCTCTATATAGACAAAGATATTACTCAATTATCGAATTATTTGTTACAGTTTGACAAATACGCAAGCGCACATTATACGGTCGCGCCGGTGTCGGATATGTATGTTTTTATCGCGACACTGTGTTTGATTGAGCAAGCAAAGCTCCCAGAAGCAAAAAAAACTTTATCTAAAATGGCTCAAAATATAGAGGATTCTTCCTCTATGCATCCTCTATCGCTTGCTTTGGGCCATCTCTTGTCTTTTATGTTAGATCAGAAGTATGTACAAAAGTCTGGCGAATTAATTCATCGACATGCGATATTGTTTGCGCAACAAGATCAACTACTTGCGGCACATATATTGTATGAGTTATTAGAGAAGTCCAATACACATCAATTGCTCGCACATTCTTTTTTAGATCAATCCGCAATATCTATTCGATTTCTGACGTTGATGAATGTGCGAGATGCCTGGGAGTATCGTTTTCAAGCACTAGAAGGCTTGTTAGTACATGGAAGTGGTACGACAAAGCTTGCAGAAAAGCGACTGCTTTGGCTTATTGATCCTGATAAAAAAACCGTGGAAGTGGTGGAGCAAAGTTTAAATAAGTCAGGTGCCTGGAGTGCCGGGAGAAATATAAGTTTAAAAAATTTAAAGTATTATTATCAAGATGAAAAATATAATTATTTAAGTGAAAAAGATAAAGGAGTCTTAGATTGTTTGGTGAGTGACGACAATTATTGGTATCGAGATACTTATATATTTCATCCCATTCGTTCTTGGCTGGCGTTGGTTGGGCATCCTAATATTGCACACAGCAAAAACAGGGGCGTGCCCATTGACTTACGGCGTGTTGAGCCAGAGTTACATATCGATGAGCATCCGAAAGGATATCAGCTGAGTTTGTCACATTGGCAGCCAGAAGAGGGGGTGTTGCTTGCAAAAGAAAGCATGCATCAATATCAGCTTGTTTATTTTTCAGACTCATTTATGCAAATTGGTAAAATTCTCACAGAAAAAGGTTTATTAGTTCCCGCACAAGCAAAAGATAAAATTTTACAAGTGATTCAGCGCGCCAAAAGTGATATTACGATCCATGCAGGGATTCAAGCGCTTGGTTTACCAGAGATACAGGGTAATCCTCAGTTGTGTGTACAACTATTGCCAACAAAGGCAAGTGGGGTCAATGTGTCATTGTGGGTGCGGCCTCTTGAAGAACAAGGTATGTATTGTAAGCCAGCTGAGGGTAAAGCACGTTTGACGATGCCAATGTTAGAGAATGGGGTAGAAACTCGTGTGAGCGTGGTACGAGATTTAAAGCGTGAAAAGAAAAATCAACAAGATTTGCTGAAGTGCTGCCCACTATTAGTGCAGCACCAGAATGAGCCTGGTATCTACGATATTGAAGAACCTGAGTCGGTGCTGGAAGTGTTGTCTGAACTACAACAGTATGCAGAGTCGCATCCCATACAGGTAGAGTGGCCACAGGGGCAAACATTTAAAATAAAGCAGCGTATTTTTGCGGGCAGTTTATCTTTTAATATTTCGTCTGGTAGTAATTGGTTTGAATATGATGGTCAGGTGAATTTGCAAAATGGAGATGTTTTAAGTATGCAGGCCTTATTAGAAGGCTTGCGACAAGCCTCTTATGGGCGTTTTGTTCGTTTAGGGAATGGTGAATTTATAGAGTTGAGTGATCAACTTAAAAAGCAGTTGAATATACTTTCGACCATTTCTGATGATAATAAAATTAATCCTTTGGGCGCTCAAATTTTATCAGACATCGTGGCTGAAGCGGAAAATTCCACTTTCGATGCTGGTTGGAAAGCGCATGTAAAAAAAATGCAAACCATGAAAAATCATCATCCTATAGTACCGCCTACGCTGCAGGCGACTTTGCGGGATTATCAAATCGAAGGTTTTCAGTATTTATCCCGCTTAACCCATTGGGGGGTTGGTGCTTGTTTAGCGGATGATATGGGACTGGGTAAAACGATACAAACGATAGCCTTGTTGCTTGAGCGAGGGCCACAGGGTGCGGCGTTGGTCATTGCGCCGACTTCGGTGGTATTCAATTGGAAAGAAGAGCTGAATAAATTTGCGCCTACATTGCGAGTGTCCGATATGCGTAGCGATAATCGTGAAGCATTAATAGAATCAGCGACTGCGTTTGATGTGGTACTGTGTAGTTATGGTCTTTTACAACATAATGAAACATTGTTAAGTACGCGCGTGTGGGAAACCGTGATTTTGGATGAAGCGCAAGCGATTAAGAATGCAAATACTCAGCGCTGGAAGGCGGTGATGAAGTTACAAGCGAAAAACCGGGTTGCTTTATCAGGGACGCCTATTGAAAATCATTTAGGGGAGTTATGGAGTATTTTTAGTTTTATTAATCCAGGCTTATTGGGGAGCATTAAAAAATTTCAAGAGAAATACTCAAATCCGATTGAAAGCCAGCAAGCCCCAGGGACCATACATGCTTTAAAAACGCTGGTTTCTCCGTATATTTTACGACGCATGAAATCAGAGGTATTGACGGAGCTTCCTCCAAAAATTGAACAAACCATTCATGTGGAACCGAGTGAAGAAGAAGTGGTTTTTTATGAGGCTTTACGTCGTAATGCAGAGGAACGCATGAACGATCTGTTTGCCGAAAATAATCGCATCGGCGTATTGGCTGAAATTACAAAATTACGCCAAGCTTGTTGCGATAGCTCTTTAGTGGATAGTGCTTTATCTATAAAAAATAGCAAGTTACAAGTGTTTATAGAAACGGTTAAAAATATTATCGATAATGGTCATAAAGCCTTGGTGTTTAGCCAATATGTTTCTTTTCTTGATATTGTTAGAAAGCGCGTAGAAGCAGAAAACATTCATTACCAATATTTGGATGGTTCTACGTCGCCGGCGAATCGCAAAAAATCGGTGGCCGCATTTCAAGCCGGAGAAGGGGACTTATTTTTATTGAGCTTAAAGGCAGGGGGCAGTGGTCTGAATTTGACGGCTGCGGACTATGTGATTCACTTGGACCCATGGTGGAACCCCGCCGTGGAAGATCAAGCGTCTGATAGAGCGCACCGCATAGGGCAAGAGCGTCCAGTTACGGTATATCGTTTAGTAATGCAGAATACCATCGAAGAAAAAATTATCAGTTTACACGAGAAAAAGCGTAATTTAGCGCAAGATCTACTGAGTGGACAGGGGGTAAGTGGTAAATTATCCAATGATGACTTAATGGATTTAATTATGCAAAGTGCGAGTGGGGCGCGTGAGAAAAAAACCTCTAAACAGCGCGCAACTGCATTAGAGCTTGAAACATAAGTGTTGCTCATTCCCCTTACGCACGTAGCGAAAATTATTTTTAATGTCCCATAGGCAAGTGAGAGAGAGGTGTATTATACTGCTTGTGTATTGCACCTTGCGTGTTGTTTGAGGATCGTCAAATGAGTACCAAAAAAAAACAGATATATCTTACTCTGAAGATACACGGCTTGCGTTATTAGAGCAGTCTATCCACCATATCCATGAATCTTTGCTGCGGTTTGAAAGACGCTTTGATCAAATAGATGCACGCTTTGATAGAATGGAGGAGCGTTTTGATAAAGTGGACAAGCGCTTTGATAAGGTGGACGAGCGCCTTAGGCAAGTCGATGAAAAGTTTAATATTCTTGAGACGAAGTTACGTTCTGAAATGCAGTCGAATTTTCATTGGTTGATAGGCTTAATGTCTGGGTTATATCTTATCGTAATCACGACGTTAATGGGATTCGTGGGTAAAGCCTACGGCTTCTTTTAAATATACGATCTTTGATTAAATGCATATATTTTTGAATAACCTCTTATTATTGTATTGTTCATTTTACAAAAACGCTCTATAATTGTAATATGCGTTTTACAATTATAGAGCGTTTTATGGATATACAGCATTTTTTCCAAGAACAACGCCAGTTAATGACTCGATTAAGTACGATTCGACGCTATCTATATGAGCGTATCTCTTGGAATGAACGTTGTGTGGGTATCTTGGGCGCGCGAGGCACGGGAAAAACGACGCTGATGTTACAGCGTATAAACGATCACTATACTTCAATAACAGAAAAAGCCCTCTATATTTCTGTGGATAGCCCTTTTTTTCAAGCCCATGATCTGCTGCAATTTGCCAGAGAATTTCATCAAATGGGTGGCGAACTATTGTGTATTGATGAAATTCATAAATATCCCGAGTGGTCTGTTCATATCAAAAGTATTTATGATAGCCTCCCAGATTTAAAAGTTATTTTTTCAGGTTCGAGCTTATTACAAGTTGCACAGCAAAAATCGGACCTTTCTCGCAGAGCGATTATTTTTTATTTACATGGATTATCTTTCAGAGAGTACTTGAATTTTAGTCTGAAAAAATCTTACACGGAGTTGTCTTTAGAAACCGTTTTAAATGCCCATACCAGTCTTGCCGCTGAAATATCGAACGATATAAAAATATTACAACATTTTAAAGACTATCTTAAAACAGGATATTACCCGTTTTTCTTAGAAGGAAAAGATTTTTATTTATTTAAAGTTGACTCGGTGATTCAGCATATTTTAGAAGTTGATTTACCCATCGTAAATCATATAGAGCCTAGACAAATTTCAAAAATCAAAAAATTACTATACTTATTAGCAAGCACGGTGCCTTTTGTACCCAATATTACAAAACTATCTGAAGCAACTAATATCTCTAGACCACAACTTTATGAATATTTAGAAAGGCTACAGGACGCGAGATTACTCAATTTGGTGCGTGAACCAGGAAAAGGATATGCGATACTCACTAAACCAGAAAAGATTTTTTTAGAAAATAGCAATCTTATGTTTAGTATTACAAATGAAGTGAATCTAGGTGCTCTGCGAGAGTTGTTTTTTGTTAATCAACTGCGAAATGCAAGCACTTTACATGCGTCGATGGTATCCGACTATATTGAAGCATCCCCTCAGGGTGATTTTACCATCCAAGGAAAATACACCTTTGAAATTGGGGGAAAGAAAAAAAGTTTTCAACAAATAAAAAATATGGAAAATAGCTTTGTGATATCGGATGATATTGAGGTTGGCTTTAAAAATAAAATACCTCTTTGGCTTTTTGGATTTTTATATTAGGGTGTGTTGACAATTGATCATCTCCTGGATGCCGCGGACCTTCGGCCATACTCTTATACATAAGTCATTCTACGTCAACATATGAAAGGTTTCCCACGCTAAAGTAAAATCTTTCATACGTTGTAAACCAATCCACATAACTTTTGTTCCAGGAAACCCATCAGACTTTCTTCCTAAGTGTCCTCCAAACTTTGCAATCATTAAAATAATCTCATAAAGTTTTGGTGGTTTTTTAGGAGGTTTCTTCTTTGTTGCCATTGCATAGGTAGCTTGCCATTCGCTATCTTCA